>QXXX01000001.1 GCA_009887195.1 Candidatus Poseidoniales archaeon
CGTGCAGAGTGTTTTTCTTGGTTTTTGATTACTACTTATTGCGCATTGTCATACTACGCTGCAATAATCCACCACTATTGATTGGCTCATGGTCAACCTCATGAACTACAAGTAATTCTTCTTCCTCTTCACCTAATTCCCGATAAGTAATGGTTAGAACGGTAAATAATGCGGCAAATACGGCAAGCCAAAGTAAAAATGGTATGAAATCTAGTGGCGTGTCGAAGTTAGCCCAATAAGTGAAAAAGTTTTGATTCTGCACTATTGCACTACGCATTGCATCAGCATCTGAATTACCGATAGTTGAGGTTGATTGGATTTCAAAAACTGGAGTCAGATCGCTAAGAGATGGCGGAGTTTTCATGTCGTTACCATCTCTAGTATCAAGATAGAATCGGGTGGTTGAATCACCAGCGATAATCAAGCCTGAAAGTTGTTCTGATTGCAGAGTAATTTCACTACCTAAGTAGATTGGCAGGGCACTTGGGGTGGCATCAAGTAGTGAGAAGGTTTTCAGTAAATTGGCTTGAATCGATCGCTGAGTTGGGTCAACTGATGCTGAGCAATCATAGACTGGTATGCCCTTTAACTCAGATTCGCCTGAACAAATAATATCGGTAACCGCATAACCTGAAACATCAACTTTGTCGCTATTTCCCGAAATAAATCCACCAGTGACTCCAGCAATTTCCTCTTGAGTAATCAACCCCGAGGTTGCTTCGAACATTCTGTCATTACGCCAAGATAATTGGGTCGAGCCGTCTTCTTGAATCAACTCACCTTTCTGACAAATATTGCTTTCACCCGTACAAATGGTGTAATTTGTACCATCACCATTGGCAATATTATTTGAGCCAAAATAGGTTTTATTCGACTCTAAAGATGCCCATCCAACACTCATGTCTGATGAGTCTCCTGCAGCCAAAAATGCGCTAACTGGGTCGTGCCATCCAAGTAGCCAACTATCAACTGATTGAGTCAAATAAGGCTGTGCGCCAAAACTATTGATGAGAAAATCACCGACAAATTCGCCAAATATATCATTGACAATTAATTGTTGAAGAGCTCTTGCTTCATTGGTTGTAATGTTGTATGCCGCAGCAATTGTGGCTAAATTCCAATTATCTACTGAACCTGTAGTACCAAGATAACCTGGTGCTGAATTACCAGATAATTCGCCGTACAGAAACTGTGCTGCCCCTGCGGTGGTAGTAAGACCAAGAGGGCCATACAAAATCTCAGCAGATTGTTCAGCAGTCAAATTGATGGCTGGTAGGAGATTTAGAATTTCCCAGTCGCCGCCTTGATTCATGCTATATTGGAGATAACCACCGCTAATTGGGTCGCCTGCACCGAAAGTGGTGTTGACAAATTGCTTGGCATTGATGGTTCCAGGGGTGCCAAGTAATGCAAGTTGCAAAGATGAAGTGGATTCTGCCCATTGACTAGCCCACTGATAGATTGCCTCATATTGCTCTTGATTAAGGCCAAAAGTGGCCATCGCATTGTCTGAATTCAGTGCTAAAAACGCACTTAAGCCAAAACCAGTACCACCGGAATTCTGTGCTTGTAAGCCCTGTGGAGAATTTGTTCCATCACCATTTAGTAATAGATTAAGACAGTCTACTCCGGCAAAATCAACATCGAGTAAATTGTTTAGCCGCTCGGCGATATCATCACTATCTCCGTACGGTGAGCCACCGCCATTGGACTGAAAATCAAGTCCAATACCGATATACATGGCCCAATCACGAATGTAAGTTTGCGCATAATCAATATTTTCTGTTTCAAAGAGTCCATCCCCGTTAAGATCAAGCATTTCACTGGCCAAGTAACCGTATGCTGTGGCTCGCTTAAGAGCCACAGATTGACTTGGGTTGTTTTCTACCTCAGAAAGTAATGCTTCAGGCTCACCCATAGCCATGAAGGCTACTGGGCCTGAACTTTCAACCAGCGAGATATCGAACTCAGCGTCTAATGGATGGACTGAGTTATACAGTGCTTGGTCAAGCCCGCCAAGGAAGTTGGCCACTGGCAATAGGTTGCCATCAAGCGTGTTAGGTAGTATTACGCTTACTTGGCCAGCAGCCTCTGCGGCGGTTAACGCACCATATGCATACGTGCCAAAACCGGCACCACCAACCGTATTGGCCATCGTGGAGATGAACTGGGCTGTAGCAACCCCTGCTTGAGTAGTGTTGAGGTCTTGACCCATCATACCACTAGCAAATCCAATTTTGGTCAAGTCCATTATGCCATTAATCGCGGTACCGGTAGCACCGATAAGTTGAGGTCTAAACTGAATATTAAGTTGAGTCAATTCATCAGCGCAAGAGTTTGAACTATCTGCAGCACATTGGTAAGATTTCACTACATTGTAAGTTAGTTCACCGTTTTCGCTATCGTGATTTAGTAGAGTTTTTTCGGAAGTAATTTCGTAAGTATAAGGGCCTTTTTTCTGATATTTCGGCAAGGCTTCTTCGACTAACACGTCATCGAGATTAACCAAATCCCAGGCATAATAATCGCGGGTGGCGACTGAGACTTCCCAATCACTTTCAACGCTAGAGCAGTCACCATCCTCCCCACAGGCTGAGTCGAGTGGGAAGGTGGCAAAGTTTTCTTCCACTGCACCTGGAACTGCACTGGTGAAAACAATTGGTAGAGCGGACATATTAGCCACCAAACATATTGTGGCCAAGGATAGCAAGATCTTGTTCAAAACAGACACCTGCATAGAAATTAATTATTAATTTAGGTAGTTAAACATTGAGCCGATTGATGACGTCCTGCAAGGTTGTTTGTTCATAGACTAGTTGCCGTTTCTTGGCAACATGGGCGAATTGATTACCGGCAAGGCTGCGACTTATGTTGAAGAGATTTACATGCATACTGAGAAACGTTACGAAATTATCTGTATCACTAGAGAGGTCGAAAAAGTCGTTAGTGAATCTGGAATAAAAGACGGTCTAGTGCTGGTTAATCCAATGCATATTACCGCCTCCTGTTATGTCAACGACCTTGAATACGGTCTGCATCATGACATCATGCAATGGCTAGAGAAGGTGGCGCCATTCTATGGCGTAGAAGGACGCAGTGGCGAGGAATATCATCACCATCGAACTGGTGAGGATAACGGAGATGCGCACCTTAAACGTCAGTTGCTTGGTCAACAAGTCACCATGCC
>QXXX01000010.1:0-4763 GCA_009887195.1 Candidatus Poseidoniales archaeon
GTTCAAAAATTGGCAACACTGAGATGTATAGCAATGCTGCCATCAATGATCTTGCTGGATTAATAAGCGTCAATAAAAATTATAATTGCGGCAAAATTGAAGCAAATGATTGTGTACCTATTTTTAAAGGCACCAACTATGATTCCTTAGTTGAAGCAAACGGAGGCAGTATACCAACTGAAATCCCGTTTATTTCAATGTCAAAAGACGCTGGAGATATATTTGAAACAATGGTAATAAACGCTACTGAAGAACCTGCTTCAATAGAACTTGTCATAGATGTCACCAATGATGAGGAACTAACCATTTATGCGCCTTGTGGCAAGATTGAGGGACGTACTTCTCAAGTTGTTATCGCTGGTGGCCATCATGACACCGTATATCACGCGGAAGGTGCAGTTGATGATTCATCAGGAATCGCTACCGTCTTGGAAATTGCCCGTCAGATGGCTGAAATAATTAATCAAACTGGAACGCCTGAAAGAACTATCAAATTCTGTACTTGGGGTGGTGAGGAAGAAGGATTATGGGGCAGCCGTGCCTATGTTGAATCTATGCAGAGTAGCCTTCGCGAAAATCTTAGATTATACCTAAACTTTGACATGAATCATGTCGATGCTGATTTTGAAAACCGTGGCAATAGTTTGACACTTTTTACCAATAATGAAGATGATTATGGACACATCAATCGCATTGCAGACTTATACCAGAAAGAAAGAAGCGAATTAGCCGACAAATACGACATTAAATTTGCCCTTCTAGACGGCAAGCAAGGTAGTGCCAACGAAATGCCGTGCAATTCTGATCACTGCCCGTTTGTTTATGATTTAGGTAGCGAAAATGGGCGAGCAGTTGTTTGTTATGGTAGCGGTAGTTGGGAATATCACACATACCTAGATACAATGAGTAGATTCAACGAAGAATCGTTAGCAGTATCTGGGACAATATATGGCACCTACATGCGATTATTAGCCTACGACCTAAATGTATGATTGCGAGAGTTTCAAAACCACAAGGCAACAGGGTTGAACATGGTCGCACCCAGTGCTTGGGCATCACATATCTTGGTGGATTCAAAATCAGAAGCCCTACAGATAAAACAAAAAGTGGTTAAATTGAAAGATTTTCAAAAAATGGCTAGGAAAAAAAGTACATGCCCGTCTTCACAAAAAGGTGGAGATTTAGGGTGGTTTAGAAAAGGCATGATGGTCAGGGAATTTGACCAAGCTGTTTGGTCATTACCATGTTCTACTGTATCAGAACCAATTAAATCCCAATTTGGTTATCACCTTATCTGGGTTCATGAGCGAGATGAGAATTAAATGTTTAAAGTCGGATTAGAAAATTATACCGTGATGGGGAAACACGGTGCTTATGACTTTGAACATCAAGAAGAACAACCTTTTGTCGTCAGTATTTGGGTTGAATTACATAATTCTAGTTTTGCCGACAAATTAGAAAATACGATTAATTATGCAGACCTGCAAACCTTAGTTGACGAAGTTATAATCGATTCACCCCCAATAAGATTAATGGAAACTATGATGGTAAAAATGATTGAATCGATAAAACAAAATCCACTCGTTTCAAAAATTAATATACGGATTGAAAAACCAAAAGCTGCATTGCCAAAAGATGGTGGACTAGCAATAGTCGAATCACATTGGCCATATTGACAAGAGAATTCAAACCTTGAACCTATATGGCTCATACATGGACGAGACCATCTCTAGGGTATATGTTCCATCTGTTGTTGAGGAAGACGGTAATACATTGGGCCTAGGATGTTTTAGTAGCGAAGAAGTAGCATGGCAAGTTCTTAGGGCTTTTTTGAAAAAGAGCGAACAAATGTTACTAACTAAGTGCAGTGTAGTTGTTTGGGACATTGATATTGTTGGAGAAGAAGCAATGACTGTGCTTTCAAGTATGGAATGTAAAGATTGTCCGGTTTGCTCGAGAAGAACGTTTTGGATAGATGTTGACAACTTTAGTGCTTTGTGCCACGGTACGGCATGTTCTGCATGGATTGAAGAGAATACTGTGGATCCAGAAATAATTGATTGTGGATGGCCAGCCATTCGCTTCCTAAAACAAAATAAATCAATCGATGAGGCTGTTGAGGCGTTATTCAAGCTAGGAGATAAATTAAAGTCGGCTGGAGTTGAGAGAATGGCTAATGAAAAAGCTGAGAATTTGATTAGCGAAAATGCTGATGAAGATAAACCTCAAACCACTTGACGTAAAATAGATGTCAAGAATATAAACGCAAATATTCCAAAGAATATGAACATCCATATTCTCATTTGCTTCTCATTACGCTTGTCTTTGTCATTTTGCTCTTGACATTCTACTGCTTTACAAACACGGGGATCTGAGTTTACTGGAATTGCTTTTTGGCACACCCTACAATGCTTGTGAGGAGCAACTTTACCACTAGAAATCTTGCTGGTTACTTTGGCCACATTATCTTTAATCTTCTTTACGTCTACCAAGTAATCATCTCCTTACTATTGTTCCAATAAAATCCTTACCATCTAATGCTGACTCTACAAGATCTAAATCTCTGCCATCAAGTACAGCAATATTTATGTTAAATTCTTGCGCAATACCAACTGCAATAGGGTCAACTACGGCTGATTGGCCCGGCTTGAGGCGTTTGGTACCAGTCACTTCTACTAGTTCAGCTATTTTCATTTCGAAGAATGGCTCTGCGTCATCATTTGTCCTTGGGTCTTTATCAAAAATGTGACTCACATTGGTGGCTATTATACAATCAGAAGCCCCACAATCTCTAGCCAAAGAAACCGCCACTGCATCCGTTGTGTGACCTGGACTGGTGCCACCCATAACCACGATGTTGTGTGCTTCAAGTAAATCTGCAGCCTCTTTAGTTGATACCGGGATTGTCATAGCAACATTACAACCCATGTCTAGAAATATTTGTTGAATTATCGTGGCATTTAGTCTAGTTGCTGCAATACCAACTTCATCGAGTCTATCAGGGTTAGAAATCATATTCTTGGCTAATTCAATCCCCTCTCTGGCTGGAAGACCACCCCCCACTACAATACCCAATCTTCTTGAGTTTCCTTCAATATGAATTGCAAGTTGGCGTAATTTACCTAACCACATTTTCCTATTTTCTAATTCCTCAGGCCGTAGTAGGCTGCCACCTAAGGCTACAACTTGAGGAGTTCTCATGAATAACCGTCATGGTTTCAGCATTTAGACTATACCATAAAAAAACAAAATGTATTTTCTTTATTCGAGTGATTTCTATTATCCCACAGTGGGAGGCTTCAAGTGCTACATCTACCGCCCTGCATATGGAGGAGTCATCGTGTCAAGTAACGTCGATATAGCGACAAAACGACTTAAGCTAAAGATTGCTCTTGAGGAATTAAGGGAAATGAAAGGCTTTGGCACTGAATTAGTGACCATCATTATCCCACCTGACAGACAAGTTTCTGATGCTAGGTCCATGCTACAAAACGAACACGGTCAAGCGGCAAACATCAAGTCTAAGGGGACACGCAAAAATGTCCAGGGAGCCATCGAGTCGGCAATTTCAACGCTTAATAGATTCAAAACTCCTGGCGAAAATGGCTTGGCCTTATTCGTTGGATCAATAATCATTGGCAATAATAAAAATAGAATGGTAAATGTTGTAGTCAAAGACCCTCCACAGCCATTAATATCATTTAGATATAGATGTGATTCAACCTTTGAATTAACCCAACTTGAAGATATGTTAGTAGACAAAAAATCCTATGCTTTATTCGTCATCGATAGAGCAGAAGCCGCATATGGCATCGCATCGGGTAAGAGAATCCATGTTCAAGAACACTTAGTCTCTAATATCATGGGAAAACACCGACAGGGAGGGCAGTCTGCGCAAAGATTCGAACGACTTATTGAAGAGGCTGCTCACAACTTTTTCAAGCGGGCAACAGAACATGCATGCTCGTATTGGTTGCCAAATTTAGAGAATATAGCAGCAGTTATTATCGGAGGGCCCGGAGCTACCAAGGATTTCGTGGTAAAAAACGAATATTTTCATCATGAAATAACTAAAAAAATCGCCAGCACGACATTTGATGTTGGATACTCAAACGAAAGTGGAGTCAGAGAATTAGTTGATAATGCTGGAAATCTAATGGGAGAAATTGAACTTGATGCTGAAAGACGGTTGATGAACCGGTTCTTAGAAGAACTCGTCAAGCCTGCACCAAAAGCAACATATGGTGAAATGATGATAAATAAAGCATTAGATATGGGGGCAGTTGACATATTACTAATTTCAGAAGGTATGAGAAAAAATTCTGTTGAGTTAGAATGTAGCGGATGCAATCATACTTGGAAAGTATCAATCTCGAGAACTGATGAATTACCAAAATGTAAACAATGTAATAGCAAGGATATCAAAGAAATAAGCAGTGTTTCACTGATTGATGAACTTAGCACACTGGCTGGAAAGGGAAATTCCAATGTTTCTTTTGTTTCCACAGATACCGAAGAAGGTTCACAATTATTGCAAGGTTTTGGGGGTTTAGCAGCCATCCTTAGGTATCCAGTGATGTGATAATATGGAATTGTTGAGATCTCATGTCGAACATTTACTAACCGATGCATTATCCAATCTAGGTATCACTAATGATGCTTGGAAATCTATGATTAGCCCTTCCAGAGAAAAAGACATGGGTGACTTGTCGCTACCATGTTTTGCGTTTAGCAAACAATTGTCAATGGCACCACAAGAAATA
>QXXX01000010.1:4773-5318 GCA_009887195.1 Candidatus Poseidoniales archaeon
ATCCGCTCAATTAACGCAATCAATAAGCCCAGATGAAATAATTAGCGAGGTAAATTCTACATCGGGTTATCTTAATTTTAAAGCATCCCCTATATGGCTAGCAAATCAAATATTAGCAGGCAATATTAGAATTGGGGATGCAACAGGAAAGTCTCCAACTGGCCACAAGTCGGTTTTGATAGAGCATACCTCAGCTAATCCCAATGGGCCATTCCATGTTGGAAGAGCAAGAAATGCCATTTTGGGAGATACATTAGTCAGGCTTAATCGTTTGCATGGTAACGAAGTAAGAGCGGAATACTATGTTGATGACATGGGTAAACAAGTTGCTGTTCTAGCATGGGCACTAGAAAATCTGACCACTACTAGAGTTGAAGAAATTCTTGCAGATAGAGAACCGGTAAACCCTGAATGGCAAGAAAAACCAGATCACATGAGAGTCAGATGGTACCAAGCAGCTCAAGTTTTGCGAAGTGATGATACAGAAAAAGAATCTATAGAACAGGCAATTAGCAATATGGTTCACGCTAGTGAAAATGGCGACC
>QXXX01000011.1:0-2339 GCA_009887195.1 Candidatus Poseidoniales archaeon
TAAAGCAATACTGTGAACTGCATCATCTTGGGTTAAGGTTAGAGTGAACTGGCCAGCAGTTTTGCCAATAAATGTCCAATAACCCCTACCTGCAATTGAAGGCTCTAAAGTGCCAACTGAAGAATTAAGACTCATTGTTACCGATTCTGCTGGAGCAAAGTTACCTCTAGAATCGGCGATTTCAATGTATAAATCAGACTCTTCACCAGAATTTACGACAAACCCTGTTTCTTGATTAGTAACAATTCGACGAGCGTCTCCTGCAGTAACAGTTAGTGATACAACTGAGAATATACCGGCTGCATTTGCTTGGATTTCATGACTGCCAATTGAGGAAGGTATCCAGTTATAATCAAGTAACGACATGGCCAGTGTTTGGTCTTCTCCATCAATAGTCCAATTGACAAATATGTCAGTTAGTTGGTTATTATATGAATCATAGAAACGTGGATTTAGGTCAAATGCCTCATCAATTGGAATTTTTGAGCCTTGACCTTCCAACTCTATTCTCGCCAAATCACCAAAACCAACTTGTGTGATATCTTGGGATTCAAAAACTATTCCAGAGCTTGCATCAAACCAATTGCTCTTTATGGCAAATGCTCCGACCTCATTAGGTACAACGGTATAGTAAGTATCATGGTTGGTAATTGTAGAAGCGTTACCAATCAAGACATCAATACTGCCGTTAACATTCCAAGTATTTCCTGCTAAATCATAGGCTTGAATGAGAATAGTCGATTGCTGACCAACAGCTAAGTTATTGGATGAGAATACTAATCTTGTGTCGATTGCTAGACCATGACCTACAGTAACTGAAACTGTGGACTCAAAACCTGAATCAATAACTGTTAGTGATTGACTACCCATAGTCATTGGAGTCCAGTAAACCTTGCCTGAATCTTGGCTAAGGGTTCCTGAGGATACAGAAAAGTTGGCCAATGGGGGAGTTATCAAACCGGAGTAGCCAAATACATCAGTACGATAAGCAGCTACTTGGTATTGCTCACCAGCAACATAAACTGCCTCATTTGGAATGATAGCTAATACGGAAGTTGTTGCATCGGAGGGCACCACAGTAAGAATTCCAGTCCCCGAAACCGGCCCAGCAGACACGGTAATATTCCAACTTCCCGGGTGGGTTGCAAAATATACACCTGTTGAGTTAACAGACCCGTTTTCCACTAGCCAAGTTTTAGACCCTGCAAGATTAATATCCATAGTAAAACCGTTAGCATCAACTAAAGTAGGTTCAAGTTGTATTGCAGAGTTACTTTGAATTACGATATTCTGATCAAAAACAAATTCGTACGGATCTCCCGCAACTACATCAATAGGAGTGCTAACTTCCATTTGATAAAGTCTTGCAGTCAACTGGTATTCTCCAATATCGAGTGGAATCCATACTGGATTACCTTGTCCAAAATATTGACCATTAATACTCCACGCAGCCTGGTCTGTAGGGTTTGGGTTACCTCTTGCATCAATTAAGTTGGCAGTTAGAATATTATTTTGCAAGACTTGACCTGCAGAGATTGAAATCTCTAAAGATTGTCCAATTCCTGGAGTCACTGTTATATTGAATTCATCAGTCAAATTTGTATGTCTTGCTTGAATGGTGATTACCCCAGCATTCCAAGGATAAAAGGTCCCATCACTGGTAATTGTACCGTTTACAGTTGACCAAATGATTTCTCCAGCCACCACACTATTCACTGAATCATATAGAGTGGCAGAAAAGGTAACTACTTCATCAGCGCTAATGGTAAATGCTGGCGATGAGATTTGTACTCTTACAGCTGATGAACCTTGGTGAAAAACTGTTGGTTCATCGTCTAATGTGGTAATATTATCTGCAATTGGCATTATGCTTAGCATCATTGAGACAATGATGAATATTGGAATAATTTTCCTTGTCACATCAATCACCTACGCTATTCAGTCCATTCAACCCATTCGCCGCCTGATTCACGATAATACCAGATTTCATCATCTGTTTGACCCCATTCAGTGCCATCATCTTCCATTCGATAATCAACAGCCCAACTGAGGTCATCATCTGCTTGATTTTCAGATTCTTCAGCAACCTCTTCCTGCTGACTAGGCGGGGTAGATGGTGGAGTTGGTACAACTGGGGTATTGCTAATTGTAGTTTTAGTGAAGTCTTTGGCTGGCTCAGAATCCTGCTCATACGAGTAATCATCTTCCTCATCTTCATCATAGTATTCTCCATCACCTCGTACTAATCTTACCAAGAACACCAGCAAAGCGACTACAATAAGCCCGATTAGTCCTGCACCAACATAGTAAAGTGGCCCACCTGCGGCAAAGAATCCGGC
>QXXX01000011.1:2349-3659 GCA_009887195.1 Candidatus Poseidoniales archaeon
TTCGTTTAATGTCTCTAGTTCCCATACTCCGTTACCCAAGTATGTGACGTCACCGTCAGAATCTGTGGTATCAACTCGTGCATTTTGAGGAACATTTATTCTATTCCAATATTCATCATACACTTCTACAGTAACTGTTAATTTCTCCAATTGTTCCAAGGCAACAGTGCTAACATTATACTCGATATTTGCCGCAATATTCAAACTAAAGACGTCGACATAAGCACTTGAGGAAACAGTCAAATATTCTGCAGTCAGAGTATAGTTTCCTGCAGTTCTGCCGTTGAAATCATAGGCACCAACATTGGTTGTTGAATTAATGTTCTTGGCCTGGGCATTATTTTCAAACCAGACTACTGGTTGAGCAAATTGATTGCCATCAGAATCAGTACCAGTGACTTGAAGATTGACAAAATCTCCGGCATTTTGTGTACCGGCAGACTGGGTAATCGCAAGTGAAACTGGAGTTCCGTGATCCACAATTACATTAAATTCAGAGGATAAATTAAATCCTCTTTGATTAATAGTATAAACTGAGATTAAGTAATCGCCAACTAAATCGGGATTCCATAGCAGAGAATTTGCGTCCATCAACTGAGTTATGTCTGTTATGCTGCCGTCGGCTAAGTTTTCTAAGATCCATGCTTCCCCAGCATCATCAATTAAGTTCAAATCAAAATCACTTGTTGAAAACTCGAATTGTATGTAATCATCTGCAGTAACTGAAAATCCATCTTCGGATGAATAATCATTACCATTGCTATCTGATGCAGAGACAATGAAGTTCTCAACATCTCCCACTGAAACGTATACTACGAAGTTTGAAGACAAAATAATTTCGTTCTCTTGGTGTTCAACACTGATTGCGTAAGGTGATGTAGATGCTAAGGTTGGAGAGAAGGTAACCTCTTGTGAAAAATTAGAACTCAACACCGACTGGTCTAGGAAATTCGGGTGGTATAAAGACCATTCACCATCAACTAACCATTGGTTACCTTTCGCATCAAAGGCCCTCAAACTAGCACTGATTTCATCATCAGCAGTTATTGTATAAGCCTCGGTTTGTGAAACTTCATCATTGATCATAATTTGGAACTCATATAGAGCACCTCGCAAGACAAATACGTCTACTGTATCGGTAAATCCTTGGTAAGATGCCGTAAGAGACTTCGACCCTTGCAGAGTAGGCTCCCAAGTAGATGTCAAACCTGAAGTTATTGTCCCATCTGCTACAGAAGTCCAATTTTCGATTGCTAAGCTCACTGCTAGGCGATTGCCGCGAACGTCGATTCTTGTAGAGTCAATGAATA
>QXXX01000011.1:3669-4331 GCA_009887195.1 Candidatus Poseidoniales archaeon
GTGATTGTTTCATTCGAAGTGCTCAACTCGAAGCCACCTATCGCTCCATGGGTTACTTCAACAAATACATTGGTAAGTAAATTAGATTCTGTAGAAAGAACTACTTCCCATGAGCCAACCAAATTACCAGTAAATTCACCAATTAGTACATCCTGTAGCGGAGGCGAATCATGTGGAGTGGGAGTTTGTATTGTGGTTATTTCTCCATCTTCTGGGTCTAGGTCAAAAGAAACAACATCGTCGAACCAAACTGTGTTACCAAATTGATCAAATGCACTGCCATACAAGAAACATGAGGTGTTGGCGTTGATAATTTGGCCACAGCCCGACATCATAATTTGAGTTGGGGTTCCTGGTGTGACTTCAACTTGCAAAACCTCTTGCAGCGAAGTAGTTGAACCGACCCATTCAGCAGTCACAGTTTGGCTACCAACGGAATATGGGTAAAAGACATTACTTGATGAAATTGTTCCATTACTAACTATGAAGTTGATTATTTCATTTGTCACCAAATTACCATGCTGGTCGACTGCATAGGCAGAAACAGTTACGGTTTCATCCGCAGTTATGGTTAATGAATTAACGTCAGAACTTTGACTCAATGAAGCAAATATTTGAACTGGTAAACCTGAATCAATATCTACAATATAATCTGTACATAT
>QXXX01000011.1:4341-4689 GCA_009887195.1 Candidatus Poseidoniales archaeon
TACATATCACGCCATAACAAGCCGTTATGGTTTGTAAGCCATTAACTGAAGGTGAAAGGTCTGCTGAATTTGGACCGGTGTTGACTATACTGCCTGTAGTGGTAAACCATTCAATTTGAGCGCCTGTTGGCATGTTACCAGGTATAAGGACTCCGTTAGAATCAAAGCCTTGTAAATCAAATGTATAGGTCCCATCTGAATTTATTGTATTAGAAACAGTAGTAATATTAAGATTTGAAACATTTGTGTGTTGTAAAGACCATGTTGGTCTTTGTTCAAGATTTATTGCTTCGTTTGAGTAAAAATTAGCAAACCCGTCAAAATTACCACCAGTGCTTACTGGACTAC
>QXXX01000012.1:0-5563 GCA_009887195.1 Candidatus Poseidoniales archaeon
TCGGGGCCTCTACCATGCCAAGGTAGCGATCTTCCAACTGATCTACACGCCCATAGGTGTTTGTAGCCATGCCACCCACAGACCCATGATAAGCATTTTCAATCATAATACAGTTGATGAACATCGGATGATTGGGGGTTGCATGGCAGATTCAGGTATGTTGGGTGATACGCCTGTGCCAACAATTGATCCCCACATACCGGAAGGTGCTATAGTAGACTCATTATCAGTCCTTTCAGGCGTCACAGATGCAGTATTTATGCCGTGGATCGAACAAAGGATAGAACTTATTTGGTTAGAACCGATTGACGACAGATTAGGTATGACAAGATTCGAAGAGGGTTCAGCAGAATTAAACCGCAGAAGAAGGTTAAGACTTGACCCAGGTACTGTGACAATCGGATTACATCCTGCTTTACTTGAAGATGAAGTGCTGTACAAACATACCTTTGTCCATGAATTTCTGCATGCTGCTGGTTTGACATTACATACTTCCCAACATGATGAGTTGACAAATAAAGTTGCACCAATGCCAAAAATGTCGGAATCGCCATTATTACAGCGATTAAGAAATTCTGTACTTGGTGATCTAAAAGTAAAGTCATGGACGTGTAGTCACTGTGGCTATAGTTGGGATAGAACTACTGTTAGAAAGCCCACTAGATGTTACAAATGTGCCCGCCCTCTTTGAGTTAGCATACTCAAAGTTCATGAAAGAGATACATTTGGGGTGGGTTGGACGTATAGTGTAGTTGGATATCACTCTGGCCTTCTAAGCCGGCGACCCGGGTTCGAATCCTGGTACGTCCGCCACGAATCAAATCGCTGATTTTAATAGATTACGTGCTCTAACTAATCTATTGTTTAACGATGCTATCATATATGGAATGTTGGTGGGATGCCTGTTCACCATGAAGAGAGGCTCACGTGCTTGGAAGAAAACCGGCAACCAACGTTGGAAGTGGCGCAAGAAGAAATTGCGACGCCGAAAGCGTGCTCGCCGACAGGCTAAGAACTGATTTTGATGATGAACCGAGGGAGTATAGTATAGCTTGGTAGTATCGCGGGCTCCAGTTGCACGGGAATGACGACGAGTGGGTTTGCTGAAGTTGATGACCAACTGGAGCGCCGACCTGTTGCATCCTGCAAACCTTGCCCACTAACACTGGGCGGTTTCAGAAGAAATCCGCTGGGGGGGGTTCAAATCCCTCTGCTCCCACCACTTTTTAATCAATTAATGAATATCTTGATGTGCGATTAACTTCTGCTGTGTATGAGGGAGTATTATGAAACAGTTTCTTGCGGTTTTCCTTTGCGTGATTTTCTTTCTACCGCTAACAGGTTCGATTTATGATCAACCAGTGTATGATAGAGCAGATTGGACTATTGCAGACGATTACGGGATAATTTGGCATCATGTAGATTCTACCGACTCAATACCAATTCAACAAGACCCAGAGTGGGCTGGAGTCGAAACTGCTTGGTGGGAAATATCATCATATGATCTAAACAGGAATGGAATACACGACTCTATAGAATCATCGACCGGTTTGGTCGGCATGGGAGTCTCCTATGACATTGAAGTCACAGAAGTTCAATTACAGGAATTAGCCAGTTTAGGAATTGTGGTTGTTGATACCCTTGAATCAATTAATTCTGTACTAATCGGACTGCAAGAAGTTAATCTTGCGGAATCAATAACTAATTTGTCTAATGTGGTAATGGTCCACCAATATGGTGCAGTCAAATTCTACGGAGACATTCAGACTCCCAATGTCAAAGCAAGAAATTCGTCGGTTTATCCAGACGCAGCATGGAATTTTGGAGTCACCGGTAAAGGTGTTAACATCGCTATGGTAGACACGGGTGTCGACAATGAACATCCTGGATTAGTTGGTAAATTCGTGGCTGGTTATGATGCAGTCTGCTATCTGCACACCGATCCTACATGTGTTGCAGCGGGTCTTGGTGCCCGTGAAACAGACGGTTCTTTTGACCCAGATGATGGTAACCAGCACGGTACAGCCTGTATTGGAATGTCCTCTGCTACGGGTATTGAAGCAGATGGTAGTCAAAGCGAATTTTATGGCTCAGCCCCCGGCTCTTCCTTAGTCGATGTTCGAATTGGAACCGATGCAGGCGCAGGCCCGTTTGAAAACTATGTCTTGGAGCAGGAATTCTACGAATCTGCAATGAATGGGATTCAATGGATAATTGACAATAAAGATACAGCTTGGGCAGGGGTTGATGAAAGCCTTCACGGAATTGACATCATTTCTCTCTCATGGGGCATTACCTCTCACGAGGGTGGTGGCTCTGACGGCTCAGACATGCACAGTATGATTCTTGATGTGGCAATGGAAGAAGGAATAGTTGTAAGTGTGGCAGCAGGAAATGATGGCCCGAATAATGACGGCCTATCTGGTATGGGTTCATCAGACCTTTCAATCACAGTTGGTGCCACGGATGATGGTAATACAATAATCAGAGATGATGACACTATCGCTTCTTATTCTTCAAGAGGACCACGTCGAGATAACGGAGATGGTAATCCGCTTAATGAATTGAAACCTGAAGTAACTGCTCCAGGAACCAATATTATACAAGCAGAAGGTTGTGTGACATCAGGTGGTTGCAACAACTTACTTGGTGGGGATGCATCATCTAATACTTACACTAGTAGGGGTTCAGGAACTTCTTACGCAGCACCAGCAGTTTCGGGCATCTTAGCGTTGATGATTGAGGCAAACCCAAACTTAACTGCCTTTGAGAT
Source organism: Candidatus Poseidoniales archaeon (assembly GCA_009887195.1). Lineage (GTDB taxonomy): Archaea > Thermoplasmatota > Poseidoniia > Poseidoniales > Poseidoniaceae > MGIIa-L1. The sequence goes on from QXXX01000012.1 coordinate 2,774, forward strand.
GAAAGAGATCTTGAAATTTACTGCAGAACGCAAAGGTGAACCAACTCAACCAGATGTTGACCCCTTTTGGAACCGAGACTTCGGTTGGGGATTAGTCGATGCTTACGAGGCTGTGAAACTGTCAATAAAACTGCGGGACCAGGAATTGAATGGATTGATAGATGTCCATACTCAGGTCCATGTAGAATCCTCTGCAATTGATAATCAATCCGGTCTTTATGTCATCCAAGGAATTGCATGGGGTCAAATGGGCTCAGTAAATGCCATTGAGTATCGCATGAATGATGGAGAATGGATGTCAGTGGCATTTGAAGAAACCAATGGCTCATTATCTGCTTTGGAACGGTTTTCTTGGTCTTTAGCACTTGATTTAGATAAAATATCGATAGGTAATAATTCTCTTGAAATAAGGGGTATAAGCGATAATGGTCAATCGTTACCTATCACTATTATAGTTCAAGGTAACGGCAATCTTTCAGATTCATCTGAGTCGTTCATCTGGGATTTATTGCCAAATACAATCTTCTTTGCATTGTTTATCATTTTAGGCTTATTATTGTGGAATTCACGCACGGAAAACCCTGAAGCTTTGTTTTTAGATTCTAATGATTCAATCGCCAAGGTGCTCAAAGAAGATAAAGATTTAGCATCTGTAGTCGATGCCGAATTGTTGGAAGGATAATAGGCGGTGATGCTGTTGGGTGGGTTTAGCGATCGAGCATTGGCAATACAACCCACAGGGGTCCGCAAAATGTTTGACCTTGCTGGTGATGATGTGATCTCCTTTGGACTTGGAGAACCAGACTTTCAACCGCCAAAAGTAGCAATCGAAGCCTTCCACCAGGCAATGCTTGACGGCCATAACAAGTATACAACAACTGCCGGTTTACCTGCATTAAGGGATAAAATTGCTCAATCTTGGGATGCCTACCAACAAGGTATGGCTGCAGAGAATGTGTGCATAACTATGTCTGGGACAAACGCCCTACTCAATATATTCCTAACATTGGTAAATCCAGGAGATAATGTGTTGCTTCCTGAGCCATACTTCCCTTTGTACGGTCCAGATGTCTCTATTTGCGGTGGTGAAGATAGATATTATCCTTGCAAATTTGAGAACGAATTTATTCCTCAAATATCTGATTTAGAATCATTAATTGATGAAAATACAGTGGCTATTTTGTATAACTTCCCAAGTAATCCAACTGGCGGTACTTTAGATTCCCATCAGCGTGATGAGTTGCTGGATTTTGCCAAAAAACATGATTTATGGATTATTAGCGATGAGGTTTATGATCGAATCGTCTTTGAAAGCGAACACGTTTCATTTATGGGTACAAATTATGATAAAGTCCTAGTAGTAAATTCGTTTTCCAAGACATTTGCCATGACTGGTTGGCGAATTGGCTATATTATTTCCGACAATCTCGAGGCTATGAAGCAGATTATCAAGATGCAATATTACATTACTGCATGTTCTAATGATGCAATGCAATATGCCGTACTTGCAGCAATGGAACAAGCAGCAGATTATCCTGAGATAATTGCTAAAGAGTTCCAACAACGGTGTAATTTGATTGTCGATCGACTTAATGCTATGCCAGGGGTTCAATGCCACAAACCAAAAGGTGCCATTTACGTATTCCCCAAGGTCCAAGTTGAAGGAATGAACTCTGAAGAAATTGCTTTGGAATTGTTGAAAGATGGGGTGCTCTGTTCGCCAGGGTCTGCCTTTGGCCCATCTGGTGAAGGGCATCTTAGATTTGCTTATACAATCTCCAAAGAGGATATTCAGTTAGGTATGGATAAGGTTGAAAAATCGTTGAAAAGGCTAAATGGATTGTGATAGAATGTCATTTACTAGCTCAATAATGTATTTCTTTGCTGGATTTATCATCGCTTTTTTATTCCCAAGAATTCCAATTCTAATGATAACTCGAGGAAAGGGTTTCAATCTTGTTTTTCCCGAGCACCCAGCCCCAGTTCCTCTATCGCCTAAATTAACTCAGCGAGTACTCCACATGCGGATGATTTATTGGATGGGATTTATCGTTTCGCTTGTCCCTTTAGTGTTTGGTCTTGCTTCAGTAAAATGGGGTAATGCCGCCTTTGGATTTGGTCTATGGATTTCTTCTGGATGGTTTATTTTATCACGTTTACAGACATTTATCGGAGGTCCAAAGCCGCCATGGACGCTAGATATGGCGCAACAGTTACAAATCATAATGGATGAAACAAAATCTATCCAAAATTGTTGTTCAATGCCCGTTGCGGAATGGAGAGTTTTGACAGTATCTTGTGCTAGATGTGATGCTAAATTGTCGGATTTGCCACGTCCAGATTTAGGACGGAAGCGAATGGATGGATTTTTCCTGGGAGGACTTAGACTATTGATGACGGATGGATATCCAGTGATTGATTATGATGACGATTCCAAAAACAACATAAACGATAGTGAAGAATAATCTACTAGCAGTAAACCCTACTTTTTTTGTAGAGATTTCAGCAATAATTGATAATCCATTAAATTGACGTGGAGGTATGGCGGGCAAGGTTCGTAAAAAACCATTCAGTGCTCGTCTGTGGCTTACCTTTGTAGCCTTATGCCAGGTTTTCCTTACCCCATTGATTGCTTTTACTTTGACATATTTATTCGAATTCAATATATTTGGTGAAACAATAAATATTTCATTTCAAAAAGAAATGATACCTTGGATTGTTACCGCATCTCTCATCTATGGTATGTTGGCCTTATTCCTTGCTCTAGCGATAGGTGGCTACACTCCTATT
>QXXX01000012.1:5573-6033 GCA_009887195.1 Candidatus Poseidoniales archaeon
GGCAAGACAAAATTATGCCCAATCCCCTCACGGTCAAATTAGTGTACTTGCCCATCGAAGGTGGAATGAAGGTCATTCGATAATTTCAACTCACGGTGGTTTAATACTACTAGCAGTCCCATTTCAAGTCTTACTTGCAACTTTGCCATTAGCGATGGTGTTAATGGTTCCAGATTCGGTGATGAGAGAAAATAGACGCTTGGAGTTGGCTTTAATCCTTTATGTTTTCACGCTAAGTATTGTCATGAAGTATTATCCAAGAATCGCAAATAAATATATCGGGATTGCTTCATTCACTAGGAAGTGGTTAATTTCGATGACTAAAATATCATGGCTAGCACCAGTTCTCATTCTTTGGTTGATGGGTCGAATGGCTAGTGTAGTTGTTTTGGGTTGGATTGGGTCCGATATTGATTTGAACATAGACTTGGAGAAATCATTCTTCGAAACAACGCTAAAT
>QXXX01000012.1:6043-30654 GCA_009887195.1 Candidatus Poseidoniales archaeon
CTTCATTTTTAGATTTAATTGCCGCATTGGCAGTAATTCCTCTCGCTACTTTCACTACTCTAGCAGTATTAGGAGCTGGATCTGGTGACCCACCTGAATGGATGGTTGAGCGCCTTGAATTGAATGCCAATAGTGATGGAAGTTCGATGATTAATGCAGTTGGAACTTTATCCAATGCAGTTGTATCTGAAGACATAAATCACATTTTCAGTTCAGAAGAGTCAACAAATCATGCCGAAGAAATAGCAGAAGCAACTGATAAGCAAAGCGAATATATTCAATCATCAATTGAACCAGAATTTAATGACGAAATTAGTGCAGTTGGCGAAGAATCCGAAGTAGATTTTAATGACTTTTTTGCTGGTGACTTTGGACAAGGAGAAGGTGAGGAATCTCACAATAAACCCTCTATTACGGGCTTCAAATTAGATTAATCTTGATGATTTTAAGTAGGTCAATCAACAATTAGTTTCATGTGTTGAATGCTCATCGGGTGACTGTTGATGATGATGAGAAGACTATCTTCGGTAACCTTAGTGACTTTACTATTACTACAAACATTAGCTCTGAACTACGTTCCTGAAGTTGATGCTGCAACCGCAAAAGGTGGCTCTAAAGATGACTTTAGTATCTTCAGCATAGAAGTTGGTAATCAGACCATACCTACCGAAAAATGGATACAGCCCGGCGGTGAGGTTATTGATTACTTACTACAAGATGATTTTATTGAAGTAAAGGTTACAGTATACAAAGACGGTGCAACTACTGGTGTACAAAAACAAACCGAAGCATTGTTAGAAATTGTTCATCCTATCGGTTTCGTAATCGAATCATTTGGCTGGACTACCGGATTGATGGCTGGTGGTGCCAAAGATGCAACAACAATCTCGTGGAATCCTCAAGAGGCTCATTCTGTTTTGGATACAAGTACCAATGAATTGACTGGCGGACTCATACTTAGAGCATCAGTTAATTTCACCGCTGACGACAGAAATGATAACGATGTTATGGAAAAGCAGGTACCAATAGCAGTATACAAAGATATCTTTGATGGTGAAGCCTCTGGTACCTCGCTCACCTTTAGACCAGCTCGCTATCCTATTGGTGGTGGTGACGCTAGTGATTACGGTTCTTGGTATGAAGATACTTCAGACGCAACCACTGGGAGTTCTCACTGGAGAATGTCACTTCCAGGCGGTAACACTTACCCATCAAGTGCCTTTGACAGATTAGTACATTCATACAAAAATCCAGATAATAATTGTAATGGTGACCAGCTAGACTCTGGTTTAACAAATATCGAACAAGCATGGGTTTGCCGAAAAGTATTCCAATCACAAAATTACATTTCTAGCCAAATACATCTTCAAGCATGGGGTACCATGGGTGCTGGAGATGCTGCCTACCTAGAGTTCTGGAATAATAATGGTAACTTTTCAGACCCGTTACAATCAGTACATTGGGATGTTGCAGAAATAAACCCTAGCCCAGTTCCTAGTCAATGGAAGAATATTTCTTGGGACCCGCAAACAGTATGGTCTCAAAATCCGTCTTTAGCAAATCCGGATTTGTTTTTAGGCGGCAATTCATGGACCTTCGGTTTAGTATTCAGGTCAGACAGTTCTAGCGCAACTCAAGGTATGCATTTTGATGATTTTGTTCAATTTGGGATTTCCAAAGTCGATGGTTTCACTCTCACTGCTACTTGTGATGATCCAGTCGGTGGGTTTGAAACGGTGCCAAATGATTTAGTTTCATGGAAGTGTTTAGTTACCAACAATGGCTACAAAAATGTCCAATTCCGAGCACAAACCAATGTTACTAATTCCTCATGGATGGACCCTACAGTGCCACAGTTAAGGCTAGATACCGCCAATCCAAATGACAACGATTTCAACGTAGTTATTCCCCCAATTGGTCCATTTGAAACCACTGAGGTTTGGGCAAATCTGTCTATACCGGTTGGTGCAGATGTCCAAATTCAAGATTGGGAAATATGGTTTACTGATGCTAGTTCAGCCAACACAGGGGAGAAAGCTAGAGTGTCGACAACTGTTTCGATAGATTCTCAATACAGTGTGAGGCTAAACTCCAATACCAATCAAATAGCGCTTACTATGAATCCGGGTGAAACTGCAAATCTACCATTCCAAATAACCAATACTGGTAATTTAGATTCAACATTCGAGTTACGCTCAACATTTAACGCAGAATTATGGAGCGGTACCATTAAAGACGATGTTGGCAATGCTATTACTTCTATATTCATGGAAAAGGGCACATCTGCAGACTTATCGCTCTCCATATCTGCAGAACAGCAAGCCACTCCAGGTCAAATATCTGTTGAGATAAGAGCAACAAGAACTAGCGGTAATGTTGTTGGCGATACAACTCTTAATCGGTTGATTGATGTACCAATATATCGGGACAGCAACCTTGAGGTTGACTATTCCTCACCTTACTTTTCGACTGATGAAAGTGGTTTGCCAGTAGTTGTTGGCTACGCTAACGGCGAAGAAAAAATGCTTAGAATGACGCTATTTAATAACGGTAATGATGAAGAATCATTCAATCTTACAGTGGCTAATAATTTCCCAATATACTTCCGTCAAACGGGTGCTAGTGTAGACAATCTTCAATCACCGTTATTGGATGAATGGGGTGGATCTTGGAGTTTCTTCCTCAACTTACCAATGCCTGTTGGTTTACCTGAAGGTTTCTATGAAGTAACAGTTACTGCTACTAATGTCGACGATTCGTCTTTGGTGGTAAGTCAAGTAGTATCAGTAGAGGTCAAGAAAACTGCCAGTGTTCATGTTGAAACAGATATTTCCGACCAGTCTTACATCCCGGGTGATCTTGCTCAATCAATGACTTTCGAAGTCACCAATAATGGAAATATCCAAGACACCTTCGAAATGAGTCTGAATCTTCCTCAAGGTATGAATGCTCAATTCACCAATCTTGTAGATGGTTCAAAGACTGTACCAATCAATAGCGGTGCTAGTTACAATGTAACCGTCGAATTTTCGTTTGTTGAAGGTACCAGTGGTAATTTACAGATGGTTATTGTTGCTAAGAGCATGTTTGATATGACTGTAATTGCTACAGGAGGGTCAACTTACTCAGTTGGTAGCACTAATGAGTTATTGAAGATTTTACCTTCTCAGTTGGTGATTATAGATGATTTTGAAGATGAAGTAACCTTAGAAGTCACCGTTAGGAATCAATATTCTACATCACAATCAGTATCCATGGATATCAGTTCAGGAAACTCAAGTAGTTGGTTTCAATCAAGAATCGACAGTAATGACCGACAATTTGTACTTGGTACTGGAGACGATTCAATAAGAGTCATAACAATTACTTTCCAAGTAACAGAATCAACTCTGATGACGCTTGACCAACCAACATTTGATTCTGAAATAACTCTCTGGGCTAGGTCTGATACCGTCAGTGACGCTGCACAATCAGAAATTCAAGTTCAACTCAGGAAAATAATCATTGAAACAAACGATGATCAGGGTTCTTCATTTGACTTCGCTGGCGCTGCAATGTGGTTTGGCTTTGTTCTAGTGATGGTAGCAGGAATTGTGATTGCCATTAGAATTCTCAAGAATGTTGAAGATGAAGATGATGAATATGCCAACTGGGGGCAAGAAGGCTATCAAGATAGTATTACAGCAACATACCAATCGGTAATTTCTGCTCCTACGGTTCCATCAGGCCCGCCTGCAAGCGTGCCATCATCCATGCCGCCGCAATCTGCTCCATCTACAACTGTGCCAGCATCCATGCCGCCACAGTCTGCTCCACCAGCACCATCTCCCTCTTCGCAACCGTCAGGACCTCCACTTCCAGCCACTGGACTACCCGCTGGGTGGACTATGGAACAATGGGGTGCTTATGGCGCTCAGTGGCTTGAACAAAACGACCAAAGCCAATGAAAAGTGCAAAACTTTTGAATCGTAGGGTTCAAGACTTGGGCGTACTCGCAGACCATGAGGCGAAAACATGTACGGTAATGGACAAGCACCCATATTTATTTTGAAAGATGGGACTCAAAGAACTAGAGGAAGAACAGCGCAATCAAATAACATAGCGGCTGCTAAAGCTGTCGCAGATGCGGTTAGGTCAACTTTGGGTCCAAAAGGAATGGACAAGATGTTGGTTGATTCAATGGGTGACGTAGTTATCACTAATGATGGTGCAACCATTCTCAAAGAAATGGACATTGAACACCCTGCAGCAAAGATGATTATCGAAGTTGCTAAGACGCAAGAACAACATTGCTTCGACGGAACAACAACTGCTGTTGTGTTATCCGGTGAACTTCTAAAGAGAAGTGAAGATCTCATTGAACAAAATGTACATCCTACAGTAATTTGTGAAGGTTTTAGGTTAGCAGCCGAAAAAGCGGTTGATCTGCTCGGCAGTCACGGAATTGAAACCAAAAACGACGATGCTGTACTGATGGAAGTTGCCAAGACCGCTTTAACCGGAAAATCAGCGGGTGCTGTGAAGTCATTCATGGCAGATATTTGTGTTAGGTCGGTAAATGCAGTCGGAATTATTGACGGTGAACAAAGAATCGTAGACTTGTCTGATATTAAAGTCGAAAAGCGACAAGGCGGATCAATCAAAGACTCTACCCTCATTGATGGAATAATCTTGGATAAGGAAAGAGTTCATGCAGGTATGCCAAGATCAACAACAGGCGCAAAAATCGCCTTAGTGAACTCAGCAATTGAAGTTAAGAAAACCGAAGTGGATGCTAAAATACAAATTACCGATCCAAATCAACTTTCCAAATTCCTCGAGGAAGAAGAAAACTACATCAGAGGCCTAGTTGAAAAGATTAAGAATTCTGGTGCAAATGTACTAATTTGTCAAAAGGGAATTGATGAACTTGCTCAACACTATATGGCAAAATCAGGCATTTTCGCAATACGCCGAGCCAAGAAATCTGATATGGAAGCATTATCAAAGGCTACAAGCGGTAAAATCGTTACTAATTTAGATGATTTGACTCCAGAGGACTTGGGTAATGCAGAACGCGTTGAGGAAAAGAAAATTGGCGAATCAGAGATGACTTTCATTACTGGATGCCCTGAGGCAAAATCAGTTTCAGTATTGCTTAGAGGCGGTACAGAACACGTAGTTGATGAAATTAGAAGAGCGTTTGATGATGCTGTTGGCGTGGTATCCGTGGCTTGGGAAGATGGCGCAGTTCTAACCGGAGGTGGCAGTGTTCTTGCCGCTCTTTCACGAGATTTGAGGACCTTCGCAGAAACTGTCGGGGGAAGAGAACAGATGGCTATCGAAGCATTTGCCTCGGCGCTAGAAATAGTTCCAAGAACCTTGGCGGAAAATGCTGGATTAGATCCAGTTACCACACTGATAGAACTTAGAAAGGCTCACGCAGACGGTCAATCTCACGCAGGAATCAATGTTTACGAAGGAGGAGTAGTCGACATGAGAAAGGCCAACGTCATAGAACCACTTCGTGTTGTTGAACAAGCTATTCAATCTGCCACAGAGACCGCAGTAATGATTTTGCGAATCGACGATGTTATTTCATCTAAGGGCGTTTCCATGGGCAACGAAATGGGTGACATGGGCGACTTCCAGATGTAATCTGGGCAATAAATTATCTCGCACAGCAAATCAACTCTCCATAGTAGAGCAAGCAACCTTCAAAGACTACGGCGGTTTGGCATCATTGAGTGAGTATAATGCCAGAAGTCGCTGATAGGAATCTTACCATCTATTTTGGTTCCCAAACAGGCAATGCAGAGGAACTTGCAAGTAAGACTGCAAAGTTAGCCAAAAAATTCAATCTTTCTGCGAAGGTAGTTGACCTTGGAGATATAAAACCAGAAGATTTTACCTCGTCAAAAAGAGCGCTCATCATCACTTCTACTTGGGGAGAAGGCGAGATGCCGGATAACTCAGAATCAATTTGGGCTGCAACCTGTGAATCAAATCCGAATTTGTCTACTGTAAATTTCAGCATCTGTGCAATTGGCGACACATCATATGATGAATTCTGTAAGGCTGGATTAGATTGGGATGAGAAGTTCAAACAGCTTGGCGCCAACCGCGTTCATGATATCCAACTGTGTGATGTAGAATATGAACCTGAATGGGAAACATGGGCCAATTCAGCATTACAAGCAATGTCCGATGTAGACACTGGAACTGTAATGGTTGAAGAGTCAGAAGCAACCTCACAAGTGGAAACAGTATCTGCCCCAGTTGCCTCAGGAAGTGCCAGTGCAGGCCTATCTTCTCTGTTTGAAGGTGATCGGTCTTTAGCAATTTTATTTGGATCACAAACCGGGAATGCTGCTGCTCTGGCAGAAAAAACGGCGAAGATGGCTGCTGATTATGGATTGATTCCTACCGTTTACGATATGGATGGATTTGATGCAGCAACATTAGCAACTCACAAGCGCACCCTGATAATCACTTCAACCTGGGGCGAAGGAGAAATGCCTGACAATGCTGAATCACTATGGCAAGCGGTAAATTCTAATTCTCCTTCACTCTCTGGAGTAAATTTCAGTATTTGTGCAATCGGAGACACAGCATATGACGAGTTTTGCAAAGCTGGAACTGACTGGGATGAAAAATATGAATCACTAGGAGCTAGCAGAGTCCACCAAATCCAACTGTGTGATGTTGACTTTGAACCGCCATTTGTCACATGGGTGGCACAGGCTTTGCCAAAGATTGCCTGTGTTGATTCATCGGGAACCCTACAAATCGAGCTACTCGATGAAATGATTGCTTATGGTTCAAGTGGAGACGACGAAGTAGTCTCAGGAGATTTTGCTCCTGGGGTTGTGGATGAAACAGAACTAACTGTAACAGTAGAACTCTTCCGTTACTGTCCAAGTGCAGCCGAATCCGGATGGGATACAATCGTATGCTCACTTCCTGCTAATGCCTCCATCCAAGACATGTTACTTGCCATTAAGAATGATGTTGACGGAAGTCTGACTTTCAGGATGGGTGACGGTAGTGGCACTGCAAGTTGTGGGATTAGAATCAACGGCAGACTTGTTCTTGCAGATACAACATCAATTGGAAGTGTTACTAAAGCAGATGGTAGACTAAAAATCGAACCACTATCGGGATACCCGGTAATTAGAGATTTGATGGTAGACTATTCAAAGTTTGAAGAAAACCGCATGAAAGCTAAGCCATGGATGCAATCGAATCCTCGCGAGGGAGAGTACCTGTTAAACGGTATGGCGGTTGGAACAATGTCCAAAGAACAAGCGTCTAAACTACATTCTTCAAGTGACATTAAATCGTATTATTTACTTCACTCAATGTCTGATACAGTTACTTATGATTCAAAATACGAAGGCCCGGGGATTCATCTACAAAGATGGAATAGAGTCATTGACCCAAGGTCCAGTGAGAAATTCAAAACCTCACTTATTGATTCTTTAAACAGCTCAACTGGAGTTTGGGGAGAAGCCGATTTGGCGTCGATTGCTAGGTATGGAAAAGAGGGTAAAACAGCTTCATCTGGTCTTAATGATGTCCGCTCTTACATCCTAAACCAAACCAACTACCGAGGTCCGCATGGAAGACTGGTTAAGTGGTACGGAAGAAGCGTCAAATGGACCGGTAAGTTGAACGAAACTACGCTATATCGGCAAGTTCTTGGCCCTATTGGCCTATTAGGTAACATTTTCGATGGTGTTTCTGCCCGAATGGTCCTAGGATTCACTAGAACTGGTGGCCCTCCAATTAGAAGTTTGCAAGCATTGGTATTACCACCTTCAGGTATTGGTAAAATACCAAATATGTTCAATTCCAAAGTTAAGAACCACCACCAAGTTGTCGGATTATTTAACGAAATTGACCAGAGGTTTTGAGTGATAAAATGCCAAAGATTGCTTATTATCCCGGTAATGTTGCCCGAGCTGCTTCAATGGAAGTAGAAGATTGTATACAACCGCTCTGCAAAACTTTGGGTATTGATTTAATTGAATTGCCAGAAGCAACTAGTGATGGTGGCAATATTATCAAGCAAGCCTCAACAAAATTACAACATGCCTTAGTTGCAAGAAACTTAGCATTGGCAGAAGAAAAGGGGCTAGATATTATGACCACTTGCGCAACAAGCCATGGGATTATGAAAGATACTATGCAAGATTTGAAAGATGACCCTGTCTATTCAGCCCAATTAAATAACTTGATTGCCCGCTCTACGGGTGTTGAGTACCGAGGTGAAGCTGAGTCATGGCATCTATTGCACTATTTGGTAGAAGAGATTGGACTTGACAAAGTTAACGACGCTGTGATTAATCCAATTGATCTCAACATTGCACCTTATTACGGACCAAATATGCAAAGGGAGGGATTTTGTGCCCAGGACGACCCATTCATGCCATCTTATCTAGAACAACTCATTACCGCATTAGGTGGCCGACCGGTAAATTATGATTTAAAATGTCAAAGTGTCGGTGCCCCCTCATTACTTACTTTAGAAAAACCTGTTATGTCCCTCATTTCATCTGTTATTAGTGACGCAAAATCAAATGGTGCTGATATAATCGTAAGTGCTTGTACAGTATCTCACTCAAACCTTGATTCATATCAATCTAAGGCAGGTCGCAAGACTGGTAAAAATACCAGTATACCTGTAATACATCTAGCTGAACTAGTAGCCTTTGCCCTGGGTCATTTCCCTGACAGATTGGCACAACTGAGAACTAGAGCAATTTTGATTGGTGGCTGAAATTTGCTTAGCCATATAAAAATGGCATAATAAGTTCATAATTATCAACGCTCAAAATCTCGGATAGCGTTGTTTGATCAGATTTAAAAATATCAGTGATTGAATCAAACCTCTCAAACAATTTAAGGCAAATTTCCAACTCTAAGTCAGTTATTTGACACAATATTGTTGCTTGCTTATTTATTCCATCAGTATTCCATTTGGCTAACAGGGTGTGTGACTCTTCACCTTGATTGACCATTGCCGCTATTTCTTTTGCAGCATTGCTGCAGTGCATTATGATAGAACTTTCATCGACATCTTGATACTTCACATATTCGCGCATTTTTGTAGAAAAGTTTTGATTATTCTTAGCAATTAAAAATATCAAATGAGCAGATTCCATTGAGTCTTTGGTGGTCAAAATCGGCACACCTAAGTCTAAACTAACATGTGCTAAAGCTCCGAGTACCGCGTTGGGGTGAACTGAATTTCCTATTTCGCCAAGTTCAATTAATAATATTGGCTGATTAGTTGATTGTCTCATTCTTTGACACTGTTTGAACAATCTTTGATCAATTATTGAGGTCAGTAAGTCACGCGAAGTTTTCCGCTCAATTAGAATATCCTTAGTTAGTAAAATATCACCAGTTTCTAGGTTTTCAAATCTAACAGACATTCCAAGGCTAGTAAGATAGGCAGATAAAGTCGAAGACGCTTCCCTATGATCAAGAACTACATTCATGTCAATGGTTTGGGATAATGTCTGAATAACTTCATTAGCGGCTTTTAATACAGTGATTTCCTGCTCTCTAGTACTTTTTTCAGTACTTGTTTCTTGGTAAAAGTCATCTAAACCAGTTTGATTCCTCGGGCGTTTGTCTTTTGCTGCTACAGAATTTGGCTTTTCGTGACTTATTGGACGCTCTATAGAATTGGAAGTACTTTCATCCTTGATTATTTCATACTCAAGGTTAAGCCGTTCTTGTTCGATTGCTAGGAATTTATCGGCAGGAATTTCATTCATTCCCAACTTGACAAAAAAACTGGATAGAACATCCCCAGAAGCTGGCTCACGTAATGGAATTCTCCCCATTCGCTGTATTTCCTCAAGGTTTTTGTACATACGCCGCTCTCTTACCTTAGCAGCATTGTTGACAAATTCATCTCTTGTATTGCGAGCGATCAATGTCTTTACTGTCCCTGAACTTTGTCTAGCAGTTCGCCCCCGCCTTTGTATGGCTCTTATTGCGCTTGGCACTGGTTCATACATCAAGACAAGGTCTGCAGATGGCACATCTAATCCTTCCTCGCCCACAGATGTTGCGACCAATACATTTACTTCTCCAGATCGAAATTGTTCAAGTCTTGCTAATTGTTCTTTCTGCTTCATACCTTTTTGTTTTCCGCTAGTAGCTTGTCCAATGAATGGTGCCACCTTCACATTGTCAATATTTTGGAGTACTTGATTGAGATTTTGGACGGTGTATCTGTACTCAGTAAATATGAGAATACGTGAATTAGGATTTTGTTTCAATCTTTCAGTAATCATATCTACTACTTGGGTGACCTTTGGGTGTATCTCGCCGAGTTTTTCAGCCGCCTTCCTGAAGTTGTGAATTACCGGTTTAGCAATGAATCTATTTGTCCCTCTTCCACCAGTTCTGCCTTCGTCTTCGGCTTTATCGAGAAATAATGTTGCTGGTATTACTCCTTGTGTCTTGAGCAAGTCTAGTAACATGTGCATTCTGCGCACATCAGAAACTTTACGCGCAGCGTTGTAACCTCTAGCGTCTCTTCGGCTAATTGCCCTGCTAACAGATTGCTGTGCATCTGTTATGATTTTTGAAGTGAGATTTTTTACTGGAGCCATAAAACCCATCCTTTGTAAGGTTTCAACTTCTGTTGATTGATATTCTTGCAATGGATAAATGAGTGTCTTTAATGTTTCAGGAAGGTCGACTGGGACAATGTCATTTTGTAACTCAACAGCATATGGTTTCAACATCGCCTCATTTCTTTTTGAAATGTCAAGTCTGTCGATACCCAAACGTTTGGCGACCTCTAGTATCGATGATTTTGTGGTCCCTGGGCTCGCCGTAGCGCCCAAAGTATAGCCATCAGGGTTGGCATTAAGGAATAAGTCTCCAACTTGAGCGTAGGGATGATTTCCTGTTGCATGGTGAGCCTCATCGAAAATTAACAACGCTACTTCACTTAAGGAAATTATTTCATTAATTGCATCATTTCTAATCACTTGAGAAGTAGCCATCAAAATTTTACCTATGTCCCACAGTGAGCGCCGCTTATTTGGTGGTGTTTCACCAGTATATCTTACGATTGTCTCGGGATCTATGTTTAACATTTCTCGAGCCATTCTTTGTTGTTGGTCAACTAGTCCAGTGGTAGGCGCGATTAGAATTATTTTTTTGTCAGATAAACGCAGGGTCTCTGCCATAAGCATCCATTGGACTGCTGTTTTACCAAAACCTGTTGGCATTACCATCAAACATGATGATGTCAATGCGTTTTTTAATGCCCTAATTTGATAACCTCTCGCCTCTACACCGTCTTGTAAAAGCGGGTGTATCATTGTAGGCATCAATGGCTCTTTTGGTCGAGGGTTCAAAAGCATGATGATTAAAATTACTAGACATTAACCACTAAAAAACTATCATCTACTACTTACATAATCGATTGACAGAAAAGCAATACTGACCGAACCACTCATATATGATTGGTAAGTCGGATGGTTGCTCAAAGGTGAGTAGCCAGACACAACGGGCCATCCCAAGAGGACCCCGATAGTCTTGTTCCGCATTCGTTGGAACGAGGCGCAGTGTCACGGCCATTCCTATCTGGAGAGCCCTCGTACGCCCTCTCGGTGGGGCCCCTGCGCTGTAACAAAATAATGGAGGAATCCCAATGGCGAAAAGAAGTCACCCACGAAGAGGTTCGATGGCGTTCAGTCCGCGTAAGCGTGCTAAGCGTCCTTTCGGACACGTAAAGTCGTGGCCAAAAACCGAAGCGAGCGAAGTTAGAATACAAGGATTTGCTGGATGGAAAGCCGGCATGACTCACATTTTGGCTCGTGATTTAAACCCAAGAAGCCCAGCTGCAGGACAGGAAGCAAGGATTCCAGTAACAGTAGTAGAATGCCCAAAGATGAGAATCTTAGGTGTTCGTGGATATCAGATGACTCCCTATGGCAAGCAAGCTATTGGGGAGGCATGGGCTGATGCAGGAATTATTGCTGAAGCGTTTAGTGATCTATTCAAGAAATTGCCTCAACGCAAAGAACATGATGCTGAGAAACATTTCGAAAATCTAGAAAATGCAGACTTGTGTGAAGTCAGACTAATAGTCGCTACTCAACCAAGTCAAATTTCAGGAATACCAACCAAGGTCCCCGATGTAATGGAAGTAGGTCTGGATGGTGGAAACTCCAGCGAACAACTAAATTATGCTAAGGAAAAGTTTGGCGAAGAATTTTCATTTGCCGATTGCTTCGAAGAAGGAATTCTTACCGATATAGTAGCCGTTACCAAAGGATACGGATGGCAGGGTGTAATCAAGCGGTTTGGCGGTAAACTTCAATCTCACAAAAACTCAAAGAAGCGCAGGCAACACGGAAACATGGGTGACTTCGGTACAGGATATGTAAGAAAGACAATCCGACAAGGTGGTCAAACTGGCTACCATCAAAGAACCGAATACAACAAAAGAATCATGAGAGTTGCTAATCCAGAAGAACATGCAATCACTCCATCTGGTGGATTTTTGCACTATGGAGAAGTAAATTCTGACTACATCTTGGTCAAAGGTAGCGTGCCTGGACCTTCAAAGCGTTTGATTAGATTTAGAGACGCCACTAGAGGTAGCGACAGAACTCTTCACGATTACGAAATCACGTACGTAAGTACAGCATCCAAGCAGGGGGCCTGAAGATGAAAGTTGCAGTAAAAGATATTACCAACACAATCAGTGCTGATGAACTAGATGCAGGTAGGCTCCAAGATACTTTTGAGATCTCAGTCTCTGACGGGTCAAAGATTGCCTTACCTGACTCATTTGCTACTCCACTTCGTGAGGATTTAGTGAAACTAGCAGTGGCATCTAGCCGAGCAAATCGCAGACAACCATACGGTTCAAGGCCACACGGTGGAAAAAGAAAGCCAATGGCTGGTATGAAGCACTCCGTCGAATGGTGGGGTAAGGGAAGAGGTGTCTCACGAATTATGAGACGAACTGGTCAAAAGAGAGCAGCTCAAAACCCTCACACACTTGGTGGACGAAGAGCCCACGGACCTAAGGTCGAAAAGATATGGGCTCGTAAACTAAATCAAAAAGAACGAAGACTAGCAAGAGATACAGCACTTAGGGCTACCACTGACATGGAAATGGTAAGTTCTCGTGGTCACCAAATTTCAGAAGATGTCTCTTCTCTACCAATTATACTAGGTAACTATGTAGAAGTTCGAGACGGCAAGAAAGAAGAGTTTGATTTCGAATCTTTCAACCATGGCTCTGCAACCCGTAAGGTTCTAGCAATCTTTGACGGACTTGGTCTGGGTGAAGATTTGCAAAGAGCAAGAGAAGGAAGAAAAATTCGTGCTGGAAAGGCGACAATGAGGGGAAGGGTCCACAAGACTCCTAAATCTATACTACTTGTTGTTAAGGAAAAATCAGGATTAGCACAAGCAGCTAGGAATCTACCTGGAGTAGATGTAGTTGCTGCTAAGGATCTAAACGCTGAAGACCTAGCGCCAGGTGGCGCACTTGGTCGTTTGACAGTGTTTACCAAATCCGCTGTGGAGGAACTCAACTGAGGTGTTTACTATGAATGCATACGATATAATCATACAACCATGGCTTACTGAAAAATCCATGGAAGCTAGATCAACTCAACAAAGACTTGAGTTCATCGTAAGAAGAAGTGCATCAAAGGATGAAATTGCTAAAGCAGTAGAAACAATCTTTGATGTTGAAGTAGCGAAAGTTAATGTTAGAAACAGCAAGCATGGGAAACATGCTTCTGTAAAACTGGCTGAAGGCCACGACGCAGAAGACGCAGCAATGCGCTTAGGAGCATTCTGAGGTGATATAATGGGTAAGAGAATACGTGCACAGAGAAAAGGTTCCTCGCCAAGGTACCGTGTAAGAAGCCATAGATTTCCTGGATCAAACAGAATGCCTCGTGAAAACGACATCGTTGGTGAAGTAACTGAACTAATTCATAGTCCAGTTCACTCCGCTCCACTAGCTAGACTCAAGTTGCCTGATGGCGATACCACGTTAGTGGTCGCAACAGAAGGTCTTTCTGTAGGTAGTAACGTAGCAGTCGGAAACAATGTTTCGCTAAGACCTGGTAACATTACTAGCATTGGTAACATTCCAGAAGGTACAGCGATTAACAATCTTGAACTTAGACCTGGTGATGGTGGTAAAGTAGCCCGTTCAGCAGGAAACTCATGTTATGTTGAAGCCAAAATCGGTGAGAAAGTTCGTATCAGAATGCCTTCAGGGTCACTCAAAGAATTGCCAGCAAATTGCCGTGCAACTATCGGTGTACTTGCAGGACATGGAAGAGACGAGATGCCTCTAAGAACTGCTGGTGCTGCATACTACAAGGCAAAGGCAAGAGGAAAATTATTCCCGCATGTTAGCGGTGTTGCAATGAATCCAGTCGACCACCCTCACGGTGGAGGAAATCATCAGGCTGTCCACGGACCCAATTCGGTTGCCCGTGGAACTCCACCTGGTGCTAAAGTTGGTATTATTGCGCCAAGAAGAACCGGTAGAGGCCGTGGAAAGAAAGTTTGAGGTGATTATGTATGGCACGAAAGAATAAGAAGTCCTTTATGACCCCAAAGGCCAGTAGAAGAAAAGCAAGAAAGCGCTTGTCTACAACAACTGGCCGTGTCAAGAAAGAATTTACGTACCGTGGATATACCATGGAAGAATTATCACAAATGGAACTTTGGCCATCTGAAGGATCCGACAATTCTATCATAGAATTGTTACCTTCAAGAGCTCGAAGGTCCATAGGTCGTGGTATGTCTGTAGAAAACGAACATTTCCTTGACAGAATAAGAAGAAACAGTTCAACAACTGTAAGGACTCACAGAAGAGATATGCCAATTCTACCAGAATTTGTAGGTCGAAGAATCGCAATTCACAACGGGCAATTTTTCATCGAACTTGATGTCAAGCCAGAAATGATTGGACATTATCTTGGTGAATTTGCTCTAAGCAGAAAGAATGTGGCCCACAGTGGCCCAGGTGTAGGTGCTACCCGTTCATCAAAGCACGTAGCATTGAAGTGAGGTGAGAAATATGGCAAAGCAAAGACAAATGGATCGCAGAACCAAGAGGAGACAACTTCCTCAGAAAGGTTTCACTCAACTATTACAAGGAAGTAGAATTGCTTCAGCAAGGGCAGTCAATGTTGACATGCACGTAAAGCACTGTTTTGAAGTGTGCAGAGCAGTCAAGAATATGACTGCTGGAAGCGCAATTGATTTCCTAAACGATGTTCTGAAAATCGACTCAGATAGGGCAGACATTAGAAGAAAAGCAGTGGCAGTACCTTTCAGATTAGGCAGTGGAAACAAGAAACGCAAGCGAAGTGGACCTTCAATGGTCGGTCATCGAAAAGGTGGCGTTGGACCAGGTAGGTATCCAGTAAAGGCATCAAAAGCAATAATTAAATTGATTCAAAGTGCTATGGACAATGCTCGACATCAATACGAAGATATTGATGCTGAAGAGATGGAAATCACCCACATTGCTGCACACAGAGGCCAAATTCGTCGT
The DNA here is from genome assembly GCA_009887195.1 of Candidatus Poseidoniales archaeon. Taxonomy (GTDB): domain Archaea; phylum Thermoplasmatota; class Poseidoniia; order Poseidoniales; family Poseidoniaceae; genus MGIIa-L1. Next base: position 21,600 of record QXXX01000012.1, read on the forward strand.
GGATGGATTCCTCGTGCTAGAGGGCGTGCAACACCATCTAACCACTATCAAGTCAATTTGGAAATATTCCTAGAAGACTTCAACACAGTTGAAGACGAATTGGAGGACGAATTCTGAGGTGAATATCATGGCTGGAAAACAAAGTGTACTTAGAACAATCGTCAACAGAAATGTTGAGAGACAACTGGTCAAGGAATTCTTGATGGAAAATACCAAATCAGCAGGATTTGGCGGATTGACCATCAGTAGGACTCCTAGTGGTACTAGTGTCGAGATTAGAGCAGAAAAACCGGGAAGAGTAATCGGTAAGCGAGGAAAAATAATCAACGAACTCCAGAAGAGATTGAATGATGAATTTGAATTGTATAATCCAAGGCTTTCTGTTGAAGAAGTAGAAGAACCGACTCTAAACGCTCAAGTCATGGCACAGAAAATCGCCTCCGCTCTTGAGCGTGGATGGTATTATCGAAGAGCCGGCGCATCCGCAGCGGTCAACGTTATGGAAAAGGGTGCTAGAGGAGTAATTGTCACTGTAGCTGGTAAACTGACTGGTGCTAGAAACCGAACCCAGAAATTTATTCTTGGCCACGTAAAGTATTGCGGTGAAACCGCATTACAATTCATGGACAGAGGCTATGCAGTTGCTGTTAAGAAATTAGGAACAATTGGTGTGACTGTACAAATCATGCGTAAAGGAACTAAATTACCGCACGAAATCGCCGTCTTTTCAGAGGAAGAACTCCGTATAAGAGCTGAATCTGAAACTACAGAAGTTGAAATTGTCGAGGAGGCTAGTAAATGAGTTACGTATCCAACAGAGAGATCGCAGCCATGAGCGCAGAGGCAAGAGATGCCCGCCTTCTTGAACTTCAAGAAGAACTTCTGCAACTTCGTGCGGAAAAATCACTAGGTGGTACTCCTGCAAGTATTGGTGCTTACAAAGCAACAAGAAGAAGTATTGCTCGACTAAAGACGCATATGAATAGCAACTGAATAACGACGGGAAGGAGACTGAATACAAATGAGCGGAATCTGTAATGTTTGTGGATTACCAGATGAGTTATGTATATGCCAGGAGATTGCAAAAGAACAACAATGCGCAATTTTGTCTACAGATAGAAGAAGATACGGAAAAATAGTAACAAAAGTAGAGGGTTTGGAGGATTCAGCGATAGATATCAATCAATTAGCTAAACTACTCAAAAATAAATGCGCTGCAGGTGGAACAGTAAAAGGACGAACAATCGAACTACAAGGGGATCACAAGAAGAAAGCAGCACTAGTACTCAAAAATAACGGATTTAATGTGGAGGTGAGATAAGATGAATGTATACAACAATAACTGGTTAGGCAAGACTCTTAATGTGATCTCTTCGTTAGATAATACGCTTGTTGGAAGGCAAGGTATGGTTATTGATGAATCACAAAAAACCATCACCATAAAAGAAGATGGCAAGATGGTCAAACTCGGTAAAGCGAGTATCAAATTCACAATTACCGACAGTGATGTCGTAATAGATGGGACAATGGTTGGACAACGCCCTGAAAACAGAGTCCACCGAAAATATAGGATGGCTTGATACCATGCGAGATATAGGAATAGATGTAAGACCACCCACCGGAGAGTGGGACGGAGACAAAAACTGCCCATTTTATGGAAGCCTGCGCCTTAGAGGACAAGTTCTCGAAGGAACAATTTCTAAAATTGGAATGCAAAAAACCATTACTTTAGAGAGAAACAATGTACGATATATGCAAAAATACGAGCGATTTGAAAAGCGCACTAGTATAGTATCGGCGCATTTGCCATCCTGTATGGGTGATGTCAGTATCGGCGATTCTGTCAAGGTAATGGAATGTAGACCACTTTCAAAGACGGTTTCATTCTGCGTTGTTGAACTAAACGGAGGTGAGGCTTAATGCGTGGAATCGCAGGAAGGCAGACTAGAGGTCTACCAACCGCTGCAAGATTAAATGTTGCAGACAACACTGGTGCTAAAATAGTTCAAATCATCAATATTTTGAAACTTGGTGGTACCATGAGGAGATATCCTGCAGGTGGAGTAGGCGATCTGGCAAAGGTTTCAGTCAAGAAAGGAACACCAGATACCCGTAGGCAGATATTCGATGCGGTTATCATCCGTCAGAGACGGCCATTCCGCAGAGTTGACGGTACATGGGTCCAATTCGAAGACAATGCTTGTGTCATCACCAATGAAAAAGGCGATGTTCAAGGTTCGGATATCAAAGGTCCAGTTTCTAGAGAGGCAGCAGAACGCTGGCCACGTATTGCAGCGAATGCAAAACAAATCGTTTGAGGTGATAATATGGTAAAGAGTATGAAACCAGGAAAACAAAGAAAAGCACATTTCAATGCAGCAATGCATGAAAAGCGTAAGAGGCTCTCAGCTAGATTACAACTTGAAAAACCCGATTCCAGATTTGATGGAGTCAGGACTGTAACAGTTAGAGTTGGAGATACCGTAAAGGTTGTTCGTGGTGACTTATCCAATGGTGGTAAGCGACACGGCGGCAAGAGGAATGCTGAGCCACTAACAGGTTCAGTTATCCGAATAGATTCTAACAAAGGCAGACTGTATATTGAAGGTGCAAAAGCCAGTAAATCAGATAACAAAGAGGAAGCAGTACCGGTTAATGCTTCAAATGTTGTCGTAGTAAGATTGGACGAGACAGATAAGTATCGAGTCCAACAATTAACCGGAAACAGGAGTTGAATTAGATGGGAAGCAGTAATCACATGAAACGTTTGGCAATGCCACGAAGTTGGCCACTACCACGTAAGACCTCTATTTGGGTAACTAAAGCAGCACCTGGTGCGCACACATTAGAACTTTGTATGCCAGTTGTTGTAGTTATTCGAGATATTCTTGGCTACGCAAAATCAACCAGAGAAGTTAGACATATTTTGCACAATAATCTTGTTTCCATCGATGGAAGAATCTGCAAAGATTCTAGAAGAGGTGTTGGATTCATGGACGTTCTAACACTTGGTGAAGAAAACTATCGTTGTATAGTTGATCAAAAGGGAATACTTCGATACAGACAAATTTCAAAGAAAGAAGCGGAAACCAAGGTTTGCCGAATCAACGGTAAAACCACAGTCAAGGGTGGAAAAACGCAACTTCATCTGCACGACGGGAGAAATATATTGACCGAAGATGCTGGAGAATACAACACTGGTGACTCACTAGTCCTTGCACTTCCGTCACAAGAAATAAAGGAACATATCCGCTTCTCAGATGGCATAAAGTGCTATCTGACTGGTGGTGCTCACGTTGGTGAATTCGCTGAAGTTTCAGAATATATCGTCAAGCGTTCAAGCATGCCTAATGAAGTACAATTTGCTGACTTCGGCACTGTGATGTCAAATGTATTTGCAATCGGCAAACAAAAATTACCTACTACTGAGGTGGTTGAATGAGTGAGTCAGCAAATCCTATGATGATGCCAAGAATTGCCAAAGTGTGTGTCAATATTGGTGTCGGCGAAGGTGGAGATAGGTTGTTAAACGCAGAAAGTGTACTAAAGATGGTCACAGGCGTAAAACCTCAAAGAACACTTGGTAAAATTCAAAATCGTGATCTGAAAGTAAGAATCGGCGCCCCAATTGGCTGCAAAGCAACTATTCGTGATAAAGACAAAATTAAACAATTTTTGACTGATGCATTCTCGTGCCGGGAAGATGTTGTCCCGTCATGGAACTTCGATAGAGAAGGTAACCTTTCCTTTGGCGTAAGAGATTATACTGATTTCCCTGGTCAAAAATATGATCCAGATATCGGTATATTCGGTATGGATATCAACGTAGTGCTCGAAAGACCTGGCCATAGAGTCAGCCGCAGAAGAAAAGCGAAGAGAAAGATTCCAGTTAAGCACAAAGTTACAGCTGATGAATCAAGAACTTGGTTCGCTGACAATTATAATATCAAAATATTGGAGGAGTGAATATGGCAAGAGATCACGGAGAAAGAATTGGACGAACGCTCGGTTGCAGAAGATGCGGAAGACGTCGTGGAATGATTAGAAGACACGGTCTAAGGCTATGCCGCCAATGTTTCAGAGATGTAGGACCTGAGATAGGGTTCAAAAAGATGAGTTGAGGAGGAATATAGATGCAAATTGATCCATTAAATGATGCACTGATAAAGATGTACAATGCTGAGCAAGCAGGTAAGTTCAACGTAGAACTTACTCCGGCTTCAAAACTATTAGGTAATGTACTTGAAATCATGCAAAAATCAGGCTATGTAGGCCCAATTGAAAGAACAGAAGACGGTCGTGGCGGACGTTACACTGTTGAATTGCGAGGCGCAATCAATCGATGTGGCACGGTAAAACCAAGACACAGCGTTAGAAGGCTAGATTACGAGCAATGGGAAACCAGATATTTACCTGCTCAAGATTTCGGCCTTTTGATTCTAACAACAAACTCAGGAGTAATGCATCATTATGATGCAAAGGATGCAAGAATAGGCGGCAAATTGCTGGCCTATGTATATTGAGGTGAATAAAATGGTAAAAATCGACAGAATCGAACACATCGTAACCATCCCTGAAGGTGTAACAGCCGAACACAGTGAAGATGGCGTCGTAACTATAACAGGGCCAAAAGGTTCCTTGAGTAGACAATTTACAAACCCGAGTGTAACTATACTCCAAGAATCGGGTTCATTAATTGTCAGATCAGATCTTCCTAGAAGAAAAATCAAGGCACTGTCAGGTACATGGAACGCTCACCTCAACAATATGGTGAAAGGAGTTACTGAAGGCTTCAAATATGATTTGAAAGCATTTTATTCTCACTTTCCAATGACTTTGGAAGTAAAGGGACGAGAATTCATTGTCAACAATTATTTCGGTGAGAAAGTTCCACGAAGAGCAGATATCCTAAGCGGTGTTGATGTTAAAGTCAACAACAAAGTTGAGGTTGTAGTAACTGGCATAGATAAAGAAAATGTCGGGCAAACTGCAGCCAACATCGAGCGTTGTGCGGTTATCAAGAACAGAGACAGAAGAGTATTCCAAGATGGTATATATCTTCTAGGTAAGGAGTGATATAAATGTCAGATAATTACGAAGATATGACTGTTGCAGAGATAAAGGCATTGCTTAAGGAAGCGGGCTTGAAAGTTTCAGGTAAGAAATCAGAGCTAATTGAGAGATTAGTCGAAGCACAAGACGTTCCAGAGGAATCTGAAGTTGTTGAAGAAACAACAGAAGAAGTTTCAGATGAAGTTGTCGAAAATACTGATGATTCCGCAGAAGATGCTGAGGAAGATGATTGGGATGATGAAGATTGGGACGAAGAAGAAGATGAAGGTCACGTTGCAAAACAAAAGCCAGTCTTGTCAGAAGATATGAAGCTTGCACTTGCGCTTAGAGATGAGCAAAAGAAGAAAACTCCAGCATTCAAGAGAACAGAATGGTTCCGTTACAAGAGATTATCTCGCTCCGGATGGAGAGCACCTCACGGTATGGACAGTAAGCAACGACGCAATTACAAATATCGAAGTTCACTAGTAAGAGTCGGCCACGGTAAAGTTGCCACAGCTAGAGGACTTCATCCATCTGGGTTTAGAGAAGTAATGGTCCACAACACTGGGGATCTTGATATCATTGACCCTGAAACAGAGGCTGCTAGAGTCGGCAAGACAGTCGGCGGTAGAAAGCGTGAACAAATTTATTCACGTGCTGATGAATTAGGAATTCGTGTTCTTAACCGTAGGAGGGATGTTTGATGCAAATTACTAATCAAAAGAGACTTGCAGCAAGATTGCTGAAATGTGGAGTAAACCGAGTCTGGGTCAATCCAGATTATGTCGACCAGATTGCAGCAGCAGTGCAAACTGATGATATTCGAGAATTTATCGAAGAAGGCTGGATTAGAGCCAAGCCTATCAAAGGTACATCCAGGGCCAGAGCTAGAATGCGATTAGAGCAAAAGCGCAAGGGTCGTAGAAAGGGACAAGGTAAGCGTGCTGGTTCAGCAAACGCTAGAAATCCAAAGAAATCTCGTTGGATGAGAACTATTAGATCCCAAAGAAGGGTCTTGAAGGACTATCGTGAAGATGGAACTATTGAAGCATCTCAATACAGAAAGTACTACTTGAAAGCCAAGGGAGGATCTTACCGATCTATCGCACACATGCGTTCACAGATGACCCTTGAAGGAGTAACTATCAAAGGAGGCGATGAGTGATGAAAGGTACACGACGTAGATCAGTATTCAGAAGAAGAGAATCAGGTCAAACAGATTATCACAGAAGACTAAAGTTGCTCAGAGGCAAAAAAGCCCGAGCTGTGGTTAGAGTATCTAATACACGTGTGACTTGTCAGATGGTAAACTGGTCAGCAGGAGGCGATCTAGTTTTGGCTACTGTTACCGGTTCAGACCTGGCTAAGAAATTCGACTGGCCACAAGATTTCTCCCAGAAATCAGTTCCAGCATGTTATTTGACCGGTTTTGCTCTAGGCAAGGCTGCAATGGCGCAAGGTTGTACAGACGCAGTTCTGGACATCGGGCTTGCTGGTAGCACTCCGGGTGGTAGAGTATTTTCCGCCCTAAAGGGTATGGTGGATGCTGGAATGGACATTCCTCACAGTGATGAAGTACTTCCAGATGAAAACCGAATAAACGGTGAACATATTTCCGACAAAGTTTCTGCTGCGGTAGAATCGACAAAAACCAAGATAGAGGGGGCATATTAATGACAGACGAACAACCAAAAATGGCGCCGGGTTTGTACCTAGCGTTTAATCCTGAAGAATCTGAAGAACCCAAAGATGGCCGAAGAAGAGGTAGAAATCAAGATGATCCAATTATGAACTTGAGATCCTGGACTCCTCGTACTCGTCTAGGAAATGCAGTAGCTGCAGGTCAAATTATCACCTTTGAACAAGCACTTGCTTCTAACCTTCCAATTAGAGAAGTTGAAGTAGTCGATGCATTAATTCCAAATCTAGAAGATGATATTATCAAGGTAAACATGGTTCAAAGAATGACTGACAGTGGACGACGTGTTAGATTCAACGTTATGGCATGTGTTGGGAATAAAGACGGCTATGTAGGGCTTGGTATGGCTAAAGCCAAAGAAGTCTCCCAAGCAATTAGAAAAGCGATCACCGCCGCCAAATTAAACATAATTAGTGTCCAAAGAGGCAATGGTTCATGGGAATCTTCTTCCGGTCCAGGTACCTCAGTCCCGTTCAAGATTAATGGGCGTTCCGCATCTACAAGGGTTACATTGATGCCGGCTGCAAATGGTAAAGGTCTGGTTATTGGAGAAACTGGTAAAAAAGTTCTAGACCTCGCTGGAATTACTGACGTTCTTTCTCGTACTAAGGGTCAAACTAGAACTACTATCAATTACGCTGCTGCAACTTTTAATGCACTAAAGAATTTGAATACTACTAGGCTCTCCAAAGCACAAAGTGAGAAGCTTTTCATCAACAAAGGGAGGATGTTTGAATGAGTTGGATAGTTGTTAGAGTTAGAAGCAATGTCAATGTTGAGCGCTCGATTAGGGAAACTATGGATTACCTAAATCTGACTAAGGTCAACCATGCAGTAATCATTCCAGAAAATGATCAGTATCGTGGTATGTTGCAGAAGGCAAAAGACTACATCACTTGGGGAGAAGCTACAGAAGCAACAGTCGAAAAGATGCTTTCCGAACGTGGAAGGATGTCTGGAGACTCGCCTTTGACTGATGGTATTGTCAAAGAATCCACAGATTTCAAGAATATTACAGATTTCGCCAAATCAGTTACTTCCGGACAATCTACAGTAAAAGATGTTCCAGGTTTGAAGAGAGTTTTCAGATTACATCCTCCAAGAGGCCCCAAAGGCTGGGGTGGAATCAAGCGTTCTTTCGTCATCGGTGGAGCACTTGGTGCAAGAGGCGATGAAATCAACTCACTAGTTGATAGGATGATTTGAGGTGAAAGAATGGGAATAAAAGCAAATAAACATCGTGGAAGAAACCGCTACCATGGTCGCGGTAAAAAAGCAGGAAGAGGTGCTGGAAAGAGAGGAGGTCGTGGTCTTGCAGGTATTAACAAGCACAGAGTTATGACTAGAATCAAATATATGCCTAATCACTGGGGTATGCATGGGTTTAATCGACACCCATCTCTTAGAACAGTCAACGTAACAGTCAATGTCGGACAACTTGAAGACTTAGCCGGTGATGGTGATTCGGTAAACCTAACAGAAATGGGTATCGATAAATTACTTGGTAGCGGAAGGATTTCTAAAGCAATAACAGTTACTGTCTCTGAAGCAAGTGCAAAAGCAACAGAGAAGATTCAAGCAGCAGGTGGTTCATTGAATATGGACCAAGAAGACTGGGCAGAATCTAAAGAAGAGTGAATCATAAGGTGGGATAACAATGAAACATAAGCCAATACCATGGGCAATTGCACTGACTGGAGTATTATATTTCGGTTTGCTTATTTACTGGCAGTCTGATGAACTTTCCAGTGAGATTGATGCAGTAAGAAATGCTGCCCAATTTGGTTTAGTAATGTCAGTTGTTTATGTCGCTTATCTAATGTGGTGTTTCAATAGGGAGTTGCCTGAAGGGTTGAAAGACGCCCCGGTAATTGGTCGATATGGGAAACTGCTAGGATGGTTAGCAATTGCTGGAATTGCGGTATGGTATGTTAGACCTGCTAAATGGGGCGGTTATGAAGACGGAGTAGGGTTTTTCCTAGTCGGTATACTACTGCTTGGATTTGGTGCTGCTGCAGCACTGACTTGCTTCATGTGGAGCGGCGATAAAAGCAGTAGACTTTACGCACTTCACAGATTCGTTGACGTTTACCCAACAATAACCAAACCAGAACGCCACGTTAGGTTTAACGAGAAAATGTGGACTACTACGTTTGTTCTGATCATCTATTTCGCAATGACCAATGTAATGCTTTACGGTCTATCCGGACAAGCCCTTGATTTGTTTAGTGGTTTTAGATCAATCATGGCTGGTGCCTCAGGTACCATAATGCACTTGGGGATCGGTCCAATTGTTACAGG
>QXXX01000012.1:30664-32583 GCA_009887195.1 Candidatus Poseidoniales archaeon
GCTAAAATCATCAGGCTCGACTTATCAAATTCTGAAGACAAAGCAATGTACCAAGGTGTACAAAAATTGCTTGTTTTGATTATGATCCCAATTGAAGCTATTCCTCAAACATATGGCTTCCTCGACCCAATGGAATTCTTAATCGATTCATATGGAATGGGTTGGGCAAACTTCGTAATTGTTGCTCAATTATTTGCGGGGTCTTATCTAGTATTCTTGCTGGATGAATTAGTCTCTAAATGGGGTATTGGTTCTGGTATGTCATTGTTTATTGCTGCGGGAGTTTCACAATCAACATTCGTTGGAACATTATCCCCACTTCCGGTAACCAGTGGTCTTGGATACTCAATGGCCAACCCACCATCTGGTACTTTGCCGATGATATTCTACATGTTTAGGGAGGCGACAAATTACGAAATGATCAGGAGCAATGGTTTCGAAAGCATATTGCTTACGCACGTCAATCCGTTAGCAGCATTATTCTCATCCGTTGTTGTATTCTTGGTTGTGGCATACGCAGAATCAAGCAAACTTGAATTGCCACTAACTCACGGTAAAGTTAGAGGTCATAGAGGTAAATACCCAATTAGACTAGTGTATGCATCTAACATTCCAGTTATCTTGATGGCAGCATTACTTGCCAATATCAATATGTTCACTTTACTATTCTGGAGTCATCCTACGCTATCACAAACACCATTCCTGGGCCGAGAGGGTTATGGATCCTTATCTGAGTACATTGGTACTTATGAACAGGGTCAGACTACGGCTTCAGGAGGTTTCGCTTGGTATGCTAGTATGGTAAATGGGGTTAACGACTGGCTATTGCCGTTGCTGAATCAAACCGGAGATGCCTTTGGACATAGCTTAACTCAAATAATGGTGCACGTTGTATTTTATGTCGTTCTAATGACAGTAGGTTCGATGGTATTTGCTAAATTCTGGATTGATACTACTAATATGGGTACAAAGGATGTAGCCAAGCAAATAGAAAGAACCGGTATGCAAATACCAGGATTTAGAAAGAACCCCAAGGTTTTAGAGAAAATTCTAGAAAATTATATTCCTCCTGTCACCTATTTCTCAGGTGCTTTCGTGGGCTTACTTGCCGCTGGCGCAGATCTCCTGGGAACAGTAGGTAATGCCACTGGTACAGGTTTGTTACTTGCCGTAGGTATCATTTTACGTACTTATGAGCAAATCCAGAAGGAACAAGCTATGGAAATGCATCCAATGATTAGACAATTCTTCGGTGCAGATTAAGCATAATTTTCGGGATTAATTCCCTTTGCCAAATTGCCAGTTTTGTGACGCAGTTGGTTGTTTTTTGTCAACTAGTCATCGGGTATCTTGATATAGGGGGGGTCAGTGGCTGAGTTGCTTGCGTTGTGAAGAACGGCGTTAGAATCTGAGTCCTCGGACTATGAAGAATTCTATCCTCTTTTTACGTAAAGCCGAAGCGATTGCGATTCTGAAAAGCCATTATGGTTCAGGGTCAGGAAGGTGATCGAGATTATGATGTAATTTGTGCAAGAAGCTCAAGTGCAATATTTTCTCGCCAATTTTTTAGAGACAGCAATAAGACAGCGACAAGTAACCTAAGGATCATAACAAGAGAAATCTGGTTGATCCTGCCAGAGGCGACCGCTTTTGGAGTTCGATTAAGCCATGCGAGTAGAAAGAAATTAGATTCTTTGCGAACTGCTCAGTAACACGTGGATAACCTGCCCTATGCTCCGGAATAACCTCGGGAAACTGAGAATAATACCGGATAGATCACAACGCCTGGAACGGTGTGTGGTTGAAAGATTACGGCATAGGATGGGTCTGCGGCGTATCAGGTTGTAGGGGGTGTAAAGGACCTCCTAGCCATCGACGCGTACGGGTGTTGGGAGACATAGCCCGGAGATGGATTCTGA
>QXXX01000013.1:0-3575 GCA_009887195.1 Candidatus Poseidoniales archaeon
CTAAAAGTAAAATAATTGTCAAATAACCTAACATAACTCCCAAGATTTGATACATAACAGACTCTTGCTATGGTTGATGAAAGGCAAATGGTTGGGTGTACCACTAATCATGTTACTACTTAGCGCATCATTGTATTCATATTTTAACCAAGACCAAATTGAAGATTGGCTCGAAAGTAATTCAGTTACCATAAATCAAAACGACATTGAGACGTTGCCGATTCAACAAGACGAAAAGTGGCTAGTACTGATCGTAAATTTCCAAGACCAAATGATGGATGCTAATTCTGCAACAATACAAGCTGAGCAATTATTAATCCCCCATTCAAGGGAGTATTTTAGTGAATTATCAAATGATTATGTAAATCTTACAATCGACATACATCCAACTGTGGTCACTGCTGATGGTGATTTAGCAGATTATGGTGGTGATAACGGCGTGGAAAGAGATTCTTCAGCAAATGGCCATCATTTACCAATGGACTTGGCAAGTGAAGTGATAAATTCCAATAAGAACCAATTGGATTGGAATGAGTATGACTTAAACTCAGATGGTTATGTTGACAGATTACTGATATTACATACAACTGTAGGGCAAGAGGCAGGAGGTAATTCAAATAGGATTTGGAGCCATTTTACTACACTTGACGATATTATTGACCTTGGTGATGGTTTGAAAATAGGACATTATACAATGGCTGGTCTAGGTTCTGGACAAGAGGGATTTGGTACTGCAATGCATGAAATGCTACATCAAATGGGCGCCTATGACTTGTACCCATCACATGGAGAACAGACCTCCCTTTGGAAAGGCGTTGGTGATTGGGGAATCATGGCCAGTGGCAATTGGAATGGTGGAGGGCGTACACCTGCACTACCAATGTCTTCAACCTTAGAAACAATAGGTCTGAATAACTATCAATCTGTTGACTTGTCTTGGGTACAAAATGAAGGTTTTTGCCAAGGCCCAGAATTAATATTTGAAACTGGTCAAAACTCAAATATGAATTATAAAATAATGATTGGCCCAGAAGAATACGTTTGGATTGAATATCGCGGCAATAACAATTATGACAACATATTACCCGGGAATGGGATCTTAGTATCCTATCAAGATAATTCAGTAGATGGTTTTGACGATAATGAATTGAATATTGATAACCAAAGGCCATATCTAAAAATTATTGAAGCAGATGGGAATAAAGATTTACTGCAAGGGATAAATGAAGGAGATTCTGGCGATGTATTTACCAATGGAACCACATTTGGTAGTCAAGGGGTACTAATCCGTAACCATGATGGTTTCCTAGTAGATTGGTATGCAGAGGTAGCCATAGAGTTCCAACCCGTGATTCAATTTAAATCTGAATCTTGTCAGTCTGAATTCACTGGAAACTTACCTGATCATTCTGTCACTATGTTGACTAATGAATCGATCGAAATATCATTGTTATCGTCAATCGATTGTCAAATATCAAACCAACTACAATCTACTGATGGTAGACTAATTGCTATTTCCATTAATGAGCTGTACTCCGGGGTTACAGAGGAAATATCCATCACTTTTAATTCCGTGACTAATCCTAATAGTTTGACCAAAATCACTGGTAAATTGATTTGTGGTGAAGCAGTACTAGACTTGGACACCCAAGTTCTGACTTTGTCTAGAATCCCAATCAGTGGTGATTATCAATCAAAAATACCTGCAAATTCTAATTCAGTTATACAGATTCCAATTAAATCTAATGGTGTGGGCAGCCAAACGTTTGAAGTTCATATCGATGGTGCACTAACCAGAATTGCCGATAATCCAAACACAATAACACTGAATGGAGAAAACGACGTTCTGTCAATTGAAATTAACCCTAATGACCTATTATCAAATAATATGCTGATTAATGGGAATGTGGAAATAGTCGATACGGCGGGAAATACTTGGTTTGTTGAAATTCAATTAACAGCAGAAAGTGATGGTCTAAAATCAATTAACGAATTTATTGGACCAGGTCAAATGATAAGTTTAGCATTGTTATTTGCTGCGTTGTGGGTATATTTGACCATGAGAGAGTCCTCAGCCAAACCTAACAAATCAAATGATAATGAGGCACTAGAATCCATCGTCACCCCAAATGATGTATCATTGGACGCTTGGGGTAGACCATTAGACGATTAAGTTCTACCCGGAAGCCAACGCTTGATATTCATGAATTTCCAATCATTACCAAGCGGAATAGCACATACCCATTTTTTATGAACACCTTCTGCGAGCCTGACAGATAAGCAAATACCTTCCCAAGAAGAAGGTGCATCGTTTAGCGGTTGGAGTAACCATGGGGCGTGGGTTTTACCTACTTCGTCATCGTATACACGCCATTTGCAGCCATACTTGAAACCGGGCCTCAGAATGCAACCAGAATTGGCTAACTTGTTAAACAAAGACTTATCTAAATTATTACCAGATAGATGCGATTCAACCCAATCAATTTCTTCATTTCGCAGATTGATACCAGATAGATGTTCTACGCCAAATGATGGCAATGGCCAGTCGTTAACCTCGCTCAAAAACACCCCTGAGGTAGAATTAGTTCTATGAGACAATGATTTTTCGATGTATGAAATTTCACTTTTAGTTAGTTGCTCCCAGGTTTTTTGATTACCCGAGAGATGATCGTAACTTATACGATACATTGTAATATCCATTTCATCATCAATGACAAAAACTTCAGCAATACAATCAGACTGTTCAACACTTGCCACCCATTTGTTTAATACATCCCAATCAACATCGTCGAAGGACCAAAACCAACGTATTTGTGAGATTGGTTTGGTTGAAAAGTGAGATTTGTTTCTTGGCCACTTTACTGCAAAGGTCCCTGTGTCTATTCCAATGACAAAATAACACCTCGAGGGGTTCAAGAGTAATTCCGTCCTCTATCGTGATGCCAATACCACTTTTTTGGTGTAATCTGGCCCCAAGGGGATTAGGTAGAAACCATCTTGAGTCCAACTGTTTAGGCATTGGATGAGGATTTGAAGGAGATTGATCATCATCATCAACTAAGCCAATTGGCCTTTTTGTCCTAACTCGTGGATTGAACTTCCGAGATTGACGGGCCATAATACCCGGTCAATGGACTGGCATATTATACAAACGGAGTACCGTTGGTACTATTTGCTTGTTGACACAAGGGTTACACGGTGAGGAAATGGTTGATGGTTTTCTAGGCTCCCTTACCACTGAGCAACGGATGCTCATTCACCTGTATGACAATATACTACCAAGCAATCAGTGGGAAGCGCCTGTAGCACTTACTCAAGCCGGGATTTCAGCTGCAGTGCATGTGCAAAGAAAACACGTCCCTAGAACATTAAAGCGGTTAGAAAAGACCAATGAGATTGAAGTTACCAACCGACATGTCCCAGGGGGAAAACAACGTAGAAAGGTATATTCATTGACTACTCAAGGTAAAATTCGGGGCAAATTAGTAGTTGAAAATGTACTATCCACGGTAATTGAATTTGAAGGTAAAGCGACTGCAATTGCCGATATATCCAAAAATAATCGACGAATTCTA
>QXXX01000013.1:3585-7850 GCA_009887195.1 Candidatus Poseidoniales archaeon
CTAGTGAAGAATTGATGAAACGAATGTTTGCTAGGGCCTGGGAAGATGGTAAAATCACCAACGATGAACATCAATTAATTACTGAAGTGGTCGAGTTCTTGGGAATGCATCCCGAAAGAGTGCGAAGATTATCTGAAGAAGCAAGAACAGCAATTGATATTCCACCTCCCGAAGAAATTTATCTTGAGATGCTAAGACAAGCTTTGGTTGATGAACAAATTATTGAAGAGGAAAATGCCCTATTAGAGACATTTAGGGTTGCGTATGGAATCGATGAGAAGATTCATGCAAAATTATTAGCAAAAGCATTACTAGAGCCAATGTATCCTGAACATATCTTAACCTATTATTCGGCTTTAGAGACTGCTATGACTGATGGCATTATTACAGGGGATGAGAATGCGATGCTGAGTACACTAAGAAAATCATTAGATATTACTGATGGTGAACATGCCAATTTACTAGCAAAAATTCGCGACAGCATAAAATGAAACTAGAATTTGCGTAACAATGAGGGGACAACTATGGGTATGACTGACACAGAACATGAGCAACATGACAAGTTGAACTCAATTATCCACAAATTGAACGAAGAGAATTCCGGTAATATTGTACTCATTGGTGACATAATGCTTGACTGCTACATCCATGGTTATGCTAATAATTTGAATTCCAGAGCACCAGTTCCGGTTTTACGTGAAACGCATCGAGAGGAAGATGTTGGTGCGGCTGCTCACGTGGCACGTGGTTTACAATCAATGGGATATCATGGTAGAATATTTGGCATTGTAGGCGATGATAAAGCCGGTTCAAGAGTTATTGAGTATCTTGAAGATGAAAATGTTGAAACATCTGGTATTGCTGTTATTGAAGGTCGAACAACTACAGTCAAAACTAGGATGCTAGCAAGTCGAGAGAGTTTAATCCAGGGCGAACAACTTCTACTAAGATGGGATGTCGAGGGTGATGAAGCGATACCGGAATCTGCTTTAGAAGCGATATATGATCAAGCAATTGATAATTTATCAGATGTGAATTGTGTGATTCTTTCCGATTATGGTCAGGGTGTTATTTATGATCAAGGTGTTGAAAGAATAACAAAACACGCTAAAGAAAACGATATACCAATAATTGCTGACCCTAAATTAACTGGACTACACAGAACTCATGAAGTCGATTGGATTATTTTCCAATCAAGGGGATTTGATTTAATGAAACGAAGGATCGGTGAATCAGATGATAGATTAGCTGCCGAATCATTGATAAAATCATATGGATGGAAGCATTTAGTTGTACTTGCAGGAGAGAATGGAGTCACCATTTTTTCTAAGGATCAAGAAACTGTACACGCACCATGTACATTATCCCAGTTAAGGCAAATAATTGGATTGATTGACGCCGCAGTAGTAGCAATTGCTGTTTCTATTTCTAGTGGCTTTGATGTTTCAGATACTGCATTATTAACAAATGCGGCTTGTGAATGTATACTTGGGGCCGAAGCAACAGATTCCTTTTCATTAAGCAAAGAAGATCTAGTTCATCGTGTTGGTGAGATTGCTTGGAATCTGCAAGTTTCTAAACGCTGAGGGTCGGTATGAGTTCTTGGACTCGAGAAACTACAGCAGATATTGGTCTGCGGGTATTCTCCAATAATTTACCTAATCTGTTCAAAGAAGCAGCAATAGGTATGCAAAATCTGATAATTTCAGACCTTGAAAGTCGCCAATTAAACCAAAAAATACGTCACACTTCACAATGGAATGTGAAAATCCCCATAAAAGATGAATTAGATTACGAATCTTTAATGATATTTTGGTTAGAAGAAGTGCTTTATCGATTAGAAGTTCATGGAGAATTTTTGGTAGATGCTCAATGCATGATTGAAATTAACGAACTGGAAATTTCTTGCCAATCTCAAGTTTCTTGGGTCGAATCAGCTGATGTCGACAGAGAAATCGAAATAAAAGCAGTAACTTCACATGAATTTTTAATCCAAGAACTGAAGCAAGGAGAAAGTCACAGTTGCAGTGATTTGAACATACCGGAAATGGTAGGTCCTGGCTGGATTTGCGATGTTATTTTTGATATTTGAGTGGGAACTCCTTAGGTGGACGCTCGTTCTCTGTGGCCAAGCCCACACACTTTCTCCATCCCGCTACCCCACAGCACCCATGGCTCCGAGTAGGGCTGCTCCGTTCCCGGCCTGACCTGATTCCCCAGTTATTCATTTCCCGTTTCCTTCCGGATACGGTTCATGACACCCGAGTCATGTAGGGGCGAAACATCAACGTCCGCATGTAGAAACCACAAAGCCGCTCTCGCCGCCCTAAGGCTTTCAGCCCACCATGAAGACGATTTGTGGTACAGGGTACGCCTAGCTCCCCACCTATCCCGTTACGCCCTGCCATGATTGGTATTTTAACGGAACGGTTATCGGTAAAACTTATTCTTCATACTTTGAAGGACAAGATGTTTTGATTATTTCTGCCTCAAAAACATATTCTGAATCAATATATTTCAAAACTCCCTTGGCATATACAGTTCGATTGTCATCTAGCCCATTGGAGACCGAAGCGTCAGTAAATTCTACCAAAATTTGATTGTTATTACCGTGCAAAATAAACGTCATAGAAGCGTTGTCAATACTCCCATCCAATACCTCACCTCTTATCGAAATTTCATCACCTACATATTTTGACGGTGAATCCATAATCTCGTCGACTGTTCTTGTTGGTTCTGGAGATTGTAAAATTACTACTCCAACTAATATCAGGGTTAACAATCCACCTGTGATTAGTAATCTAGTTCTTCGAGTAAACATCTAAACTTCTCCTCTATGATCTAACCCAATCGCTTGCTTAATTGACGTAAGTTTGTGTTCCCGTAATTTCTTGGCAAGTCCCTTAACTATATCTTTGGTAATACTTGGTCCTTGAAAAACAAATGCACTATAACCCTGCAGTAATGATGCACCCGCAGTAATTTTCTGCCATGCATGTTCAGCATTCATAATTCCTCCAACACCAACAATTGGAAAATCACCATCAGTTATCTTGTATATCATTCGAATGAACTCTGTTGATTTGTCAACTAAAGGAAGCCCACTCATCCCACCAGTTTCTGCCATAGTCTTAGCTTCTTTACCGTTAGCAGTTTCGACTCTTGAAACGGTTGTATTTGTCGCTACTATACCTGAGCAGCCTGAATCAATAGCTGTCTTTACTATCATCTCCAATTGTTCAAGCGACATATCTGGGGCTACTTTAATTAAAATTGGCTTAGCAGGGGATTGATGTATTTTTGAATTCTTTTCGTTAATGGCCATGCAAGAACCAATAATATTAGACAAATCGTCTTGATTTTGTAAATCTCTAAGGTTAGGTGTATTAGGAGATGAGACGTTGATTACGAATAAATCTCCATAATCCCACAATCTATCCATAGTTGTTGAATAATCTATGTGAGCGTTCGAGTTGTCAGTTAACTTAGATTTTCCAAGATTAACCCAAACAGGTATCTTTGGAGTGCCATATTTTTTAAAATGTAAATCTAAGGTATGTGAGATTTTTTCTGAACCAGGATTGTTGAACCCCATTCGATTAATCAATGCTTTATGTTTATCAGAACGAAACATTCGAGGTTTTGGATTGCCTTGTTGTTCTAGCATTGTAACTCCGCCAATTTCAGCGAAAGAAAGGCCAATTGCTTGCCATCCAAGTAATCCTTCGGCTTTTTTATCCATACCTGCAGCAAGACCAAAAGGGTGCTTGAAAGTGTGGCCAAAGACCTCTACAGGTAAATCCTGTTTATTTTGGTAAAGCGTACTCAAAGCGAATCTAGAGACGGAAAAAGATGACAATTTTCTTAGATAAAATAGCGACCTATGATGTGCTTTTTCAGAATCTTGAAACTTTAACATGGGGCGGATAAACAAGCGATATGGTAACCCCATGGTTACCTCACAATGACGGTATCATTCAAGACTTACCCCTCTTTGGCCCAAATGTGCGGATGAATCACCCTCAGTGGCCAGTTGTCAGGGAGGCCGCAAGAAGAATGGTTAGAATAGAAAATTTGGAAATTTGGGCAGAACCACAATTTAGTGGTGATATCTATGAATTGTCAAATAAAATTTCAGATCACCTGCCACAACGTACTACATTTCCTAAACATGTAGCATGTAATCAAGGTACCATCCAAATTTTTGACAAAAGTGGAGATACTAATACACTAATAATAGAGATAAGTAATATTGAGCCAGATAT
>QXXX01000013.1:7860-15283 GCA_009887195.1 Candidatus Poseidoniales archaeon
AGATATTGAGGTATGTTGGGTCCAGATGGATGGAGAAGTAGGATTTGCTGCAGTAATGGAATCGTGTTTACAATTACTTGATGCTGGATATCCTGGTTGCATTGGTTGTGATGACTCAATACAAGAAGGACGTTGGGATGAAAGAAAATTTAGGAATTCACTAAGGCAAATACCTGATTAATTTCCCCGTCAAATCTAACTAGATACTAAAGTATCTATACAAATCTAACTTTAAGAGAGGGTTCAAGTATCGTCGGTTCTGCCGCATTAATCATGGCAGTTGTAATCATCGCTGAGAAACCTAGTGTTGCTGAAGATATTGCCAAAGTATTGGGTGTTAATCAAAAAACCGACACTCATTGGCTCTCTGACGACATAGTCATCACATGGGCAGTAGGTCATTTATTAGAATTAAAAACACCAGAAGAATATGACGACCGTCTGAAAGATTGGAGGAAGAGTGTAGATTTATTACCCTTCATTCCTTCATCATTTGAATTAAAACCAAATAGCGGAAGAGGAAATAATAGAAAGCAACTTACGGCCATAAAGAAATTAATTTCTCCTAAAAGTTGCACCGAAATCGTAAATGCTTGTGACGCAGCAAGAGAAGGTGAACTTATTTTTCGACGGATAATTGAGTTTGCTAAATCAAAAGTTCCAATGACCCGAATGTGGCTCCAATCAATGACTCCAGATTCCATCCTAAAAGCCTATGATGGAAGACAAGATGCGGAAAGTTACTCATTACTAA
The DNA here is from genome assembly GCA_009887195.1 of Candidatus Poseidoniales archaeon. Classification (GTDB taxonomy): domain Archaea; phylum Thermoplasmatota; class Poseidoniia; order Poseidoniales; family Poseidoniaceae; genus MGIIa-L1. Next base: position 8,615 of record QXXX01000013.1, read on the forward strand.
GGGATGCTGCAGTAAGCAGAGCGGAAGCAGATTGGATCATTGGGATGAATGGTTCTAGAATTGCTTCTACTTTCCTCCGAACAGGTAGAAATGATGGCACTTCAATGTCACTTGGTAGAGTTCAAACTGCAACTTTGGCAATGATTGTTGATAAAGAGTTAGATATTCTAGGCCATGACGCAAAGCCATTTTGGGAATTGGAGGCTGAATTTGAATCAGGAGATTGCCAGTGGACTGCTAGATGGGAGCGACGAAACAATGTTGAAAATAAAGAAGATCCATTAACCAAAGCACATAGAATCACCTTAGAAACAGAGAAAAAGATGCTCGAAAAATTAATTGCTGATGCAGGTGGTTATGTTACAACACAAAAACATCGAGATTCAAAAGAAAACCCACCATTAAATTTTGATTTAACAACTCTACAACGTGAGGCAAATAGCACTTGGTCTTGGACATCAAGAAGAACATTATCTGTTGCGCAGGAATTATATGATACCCACAAATTAACCACGTATCCACGTACTGATTCTAGACACCTTCCCGAAGATATGATGGAATCAATTAGTAAAACAATCAAGCAACTTGGGGCTCAGGAGTTTTTGTCTGCTCACAGTGAAAGATTAGCCAAAAATGGTTTGAAAAATGTATCTAGAAACTTTAACAATGCCAAAGTTTCCGACCACTACGCAATAATTCCAACTGGTAAACTACCACAAGGCAACCTAAGTAATGATGCTCGAAGGTTATATGAACTAATTTGTCGGCAATTCCTCGCCTCATTCCACTCAGAAGCGATTTGGGATGTTCAAACTAGAACTACTACCAAATCAGAAAATGATTTTGTTAAAGAAGTTAGAATTTTAAAAACTCCAGGATGGAGAGAAGTTAAGCCAAAGAGTAATTCGATTCCAGAGAAATGGAATAAACTACCTTCCAACCCTGCTGAAACAAATATTTCATCCCATAAATTCAAAGAAGAATTTACTAAACCCACAAATCGACTGAAAGAAGCTAAATTACTGTCATTAATGGAAAATGCTGGACGAAGCATCGATGATGATGAGATGTCAGAAGCCATGAAGGGCAAGGGCCTTGGAACACCGGCTACAAGAGCAGAGACAATTGAAAAATTAATCTCACGTAACTTCATTCAAAGAGCACGTTCAGGTAGTTTGCGAGCTACGCCTGGGGGTATAAAATTGATATTATTACTTAGGGCAATTCCTGTTGAATGGATTACTTCACCAGAATTAACGGGTGATATGGAAGCTAAACTTTCATCAGTACAGATCGGTGATTATTCTCGTAAAGAATATATGCAACTTATCTTTGAAATTGCCAATGAAATGGTTGAAAAAATAAAAAATCATGACCGAAATGAACTGTTCAAAGACGTCAAAACAATTGCACAATGTCCTATTTGTGATAGTACATTAAAAGAAACCGTGTTATCTTATATCTGCTGTGAAAATACCGGCAGAGATACTGGATGTGATTTTGTCTTTTGGAAAAATTCCAGTGGAAGATGGTTTGATCGAAAGACTGCCACTAGACTTATAGAACAAAAATCTATCAATGATTTACACGGCTTTTTCAATCGAAGTGGTGAACCATACACGGCCAGCATCAAAATGTTAGAGACTGGAACAGTTGAATTTATTGGTGGTGGGGAATCCACATCATCAGAAGAAGACGCAGAGTTATGTGTTTGTCCAACTTGTAGCCATGGAACAATCAGAATCAATTCTACAATGTATGCCTGTGACAACCAAGAGTGTAAATTCCGAGGCATTTCACATGAAATGTGTAAAAGAAAAATCACAGAAGAAGAAGCCAAAGTTATTTTGACCAAGGGTAAGTCACCGTTATTAGAAGACTTTACCTCAAAGAAAGGTAGACCATTTAGTGCATTTTTAACCCTTGATGGCAACCGCGTAAAGTTCGAATTCCCCCCTAGAGAGGCAGCAGCAAATGCGAAGAAATTCCCTGTTACAGAGGGCGTAGTCGCAATCTGTCCCAAGAGTAAAATCGAAATTATAGAAACACCTACCTTTTTCCAACCTGCGACAAATGGAACAGATTGCAAAATTCAGATTGCTAGAGAAATGTCCAAGCGTGAAATAACTAGAGAAGAAGCCAAAACACTCGTTGAAAAGGGCGAAATTGGGCCGTACGATGATTTTATCTCCAAGAAAACCAACAAAAACTTTACTGCAATCCTTTACTTAAAGAAAAATCAGTCGGTCGGTTACAAATTTGCTAAAAAGTAATTGATTGGCTAAGTTTAATCCACAACAATAAAACGCACCGGATTTCACACAAGCACATGGACGATGTTCAGTCGAGCACAGACTGGGATGTAGTAATCGTTGGTGCTGGACCTGTTGGCGGCCATGCTGCCAATCTACTTGCTCAAAGAGGCCAACGGGTATTATTGTTGGAAGAGCATTCTGAAATTGGTAGACCATTTCAGTGTGCGGGCCTAGTAACTCCCAACGCAATGAAGCAAGTTGGACTATTTGATACCATTCTGGAAGAGATCGATGGTGCCTTAATTCATGGCCCGTCTGGGACATTGGTTCCAGTTGGAACCAGTGGCAAAGTAAGAACATACGTGGTTTGTAGGAAACTGTTTGACGAAGGAGTAGTAAAACAATCAATGTTATCCGGCGCCACACTTTGGTTAAATTCTAAACCAATTAATGCAGAATCAAATGAAGATTGTGTAATTGTTAAATTATCAAAAGATGGTGTTGAGACTGAAATCAAGACTAAACTTTTGATCGGTTGTGATGGTGCTCACTCATGGACTCGTAGACATTTTAAGATGGGCAAACCAAAAGAATTGATGATTGGATTTCAAACCGAAGTAGTTGGTTACAAGAATCGGCAACGTTGGTTAGAAATGTATTCGGGGTCCGCGATCGCTCCCGGCTTCTTTGCTTGGGTAATACCATCAGGAAACGAAAGTTGTAGAATTGGATTGTGGTCTACAGCAGACCGATTAGATGGTAAAAGTATTGAGGAATGTTACCACGCACTACTCAACCATCCATTATGGAAAGATCGATTTGCAGATATCAAGGAAACCGCAAGATATTGCGGTCCAGTCCCAAGTGGCATGGTAAAAAAGCCGTACAAAAATCGCGTATTACTTCTTGGTGATGCTGCTGGAATGGCTAAACCTACTACTGGCGGTGGTATTGGCCCAGGATTTGAACAAATAAACGGAATTGCAGATAAATTATCATTGGCAATTGATTCTGATAATTTGACGGAATCTAATCTAAAAAATATTGCTAAATCACATTTCGAAAAGATGAAGAAAGATCAAAATAGAGCCAGAGCATTACGCAATTTACTAGTCAGCGACTGTGAGGATGTAGATTTGGACAATAACTTTGAACAGTTTGCCAAACCTGAGATTATTAATTTGATAAATCAAATTGGTGACATCGAAAAACCTGTACCACTGGGAATGGCTTTATTGAGAAAAGTACCAGCGTTTAGAAAAATGGCGTTGAAAGCAGGAATGAAGTTAATATTTAGTTGAGTGACTCAAATGGACGACTTACTATTAGAGGAACGGATAAGATATCCGCCTTTTGAAAGTTATAGATTCCAACCACAATTATTACCAATAGGTATAGCAAGAACTGAAATCTCTAGTAAAATTACCAGAGATGAAGCAGATAAGATAGTTGCCGATTTGCCACCACCATTTAGAATTGGAGATAAAAAATCTTGGCTAGTTGAGCGAAGATACATCTACCAAGGTAAGACATTAAAGCTAGATAAAGCACATAACCAGGAAATGAATGAAGCAGTCCCAAAAGATTCAGTAGTTCACAAACAGAGGACTGGGTGGTATTTGACTCCTAATGTAATACATACCCAGGCCAGAAAAATTATGAACTTTTCAGTTATTATTCTGTTGCTTGCTTTGTCTTATTTATTTTTTGAACCGATATTGAGTATATGGGGAATCCCTAGTATCGGCACTGGAAGAGTTAGATTTGGACTACTTGATTATCCACTGTTAGCCGTAATAGTAGTACCCATATTGTTTGTCCCAATAATGATGAGAGTAGGGGCTAACTTCTCAGATTTAATCAAGCAAAGAAAATTTCTCTCATCACCGCCACCTGAGCCCAAAATAACATTTCATTCTGATACAACATCAGGAGAAAATTTAGTCGTCAATATTAAATTCCCAGAAGAATATGATACTTGGGGCAAGAAACATGTATTATGGCGTGTTGGTGTTTTACCGCCTCGCAGAGATAGACTTATGGAAATTTTAGGTCGCGATGCCGATGGACAACCTGCTCCTGGATTGACCACAGAGTTACCTCACCATTGGACTGTTGACCTCGATGACGGTACGGGTGGTGGAGAAGATTTACCAATGCATAATGATGAGATAAAAGGTGGATTGTTCTTAAAACCAATGCGTATAATGAATCAGTCGGAAATAATTCCTTTGGAGAATGACTTGACTACTATATCCCCACCAAGTGGTAAATGGCCAGGCACAATATTTTCGTCACTAATTAGAATTCATTGGGAATTAATCGTGATAATTGAAAGAGAAAATCAATCTGAACTGCTATGGGTACAGCCACTAAAAGTAAAACATTCTTCTAACTATACAGAAACAGCCGCAATCGTGAATAGCGGACGTACTGAAACAAACCATCCAATGTCGCTTAGTTGAATCAAGGGACTTGAGATGGTATTGGAGAAGGGTATTCTTTGATGTTGTTATCGTTGATTAAAGTGGGTAAATGATTGTATTTACTATCACGCTTAGACGGTATAAATCCTGAACGGATTATTGTATTTTGTAATTCAATTTCAGATGCGGATAATTTAGTGGTACCTGAGGCCGATACTACGTTCTCTTCCATCATCGTGGATCCTGCATCATTGGCACCTGCGAGTAAGGCCATTTGGGCGATACCTAAGCCCATTGTAGGCCAAGAAGCTTGTATGTTATCGATATTATCGAAAAAGAGCCTTGAAATAGCAATATGTCGGATATATTCTGTTGGTCCTGCTCCTAAAACATACTTATTTTGGCCACGATTCCGCTTTCCGAAGGTATTAGTTTCAAGTTGAACAGGCCATGCGATGAAGGAAGTGAATCCATTATCATAATTTAGTAATGAGGAATCTTGGAGTTCTCTTATTCTATCCATATGTTGCACTCTATTACGTAATGTTTCACCAAATCCGAAAACATTAGTTGCACTTGTAGTCATACCCAACGATTGTGCAGTTTCCATAACGTTAAGCCAATTATCTGGAGAACCTTTTTTGGGTGATATATCTGTTCTTATTTCATCGACTAACATTTCTGCTCCGCCTCCGGGAAGTCCATTCATCCCTGCATCACTAAGCCTAGTCAACACTTCATGAATTGATAAGTTAGCAACCTCGGCAATCCCTTCAATTTCTATTGGGCTGAAGCAATCTAAATCGATAGTTGGGTGGTGTTCTACAAGATGCTTGATCAAAGACTCATACCACTCAAACTCTAGTGAAGGATTTACACCGCCCTGCATCAAGATACGTGATCCACCAATTTGTTCTAATTCTGTCACTCGCTGGGAAATCTCACTATATGATTGAGTGTAAGTTTCTTCATGACCGGGAGGTCGGTAAAATGAACAGAATTGACAGTTGATTGTACAGACATTGGTGTAATTTATATTTCGATCAACCAGATAAGTCACCACACCATTGGGGAATATTTGTTGCCTCCTCAAGTTTGCTGCAAAAGTAAGATCATGTAGCGGTGCATTTTCGTATAACTCCGCAGCCTCATCAACTGTTAGCCTAAACAAAGCGCTATTATCTTTAGACCACCCTTGTTGACGGTGAAGAATAGACTTCCAAAGCATAGTGACCACTTAGACAGTCTTTCCAACAATTGATTCTATTTCAGTGATTGTTTTAGGACATCTTTCAGTTAATACTATTGGACCTTTTTCCCCAACTAAAATATCATCTTCTATTCTGATTCCAATATTTGAGTAACGCACAGGGCAATCAACATCTGGCCTCCATGCGCCAAAGTATAGCCCTGGTTCAATAGTCAAGCACATTCCTGGTTGTAATGTTCTTGGTTCACCATTTGGCAAATATATTCCGACATCATGAACGTCTAGACCAATCCAGTGACTAGTATTATGCATATACCAATCTTTTAATTGACCAGATTTACTATCTAATGCTTCATCTAGAGTTTGAGATATAACTCCAATTTTTATCAAACCTTCTGCCAAAACTTTCCTAGCAGCTTCATGTGGAGCGGTATATGGATTACCTGGCACGCATTCGTTAATCGCAGCAATTTGGGCATCTAAGACAATCTGGTAGAGTTCTTTTTGTGGTTCTGTAAAGGTTCCATCAGTAGGCCAAGAACGGGTGATATCCGCAGCATAGCCTCTAAACTCTGCACCAGCATCAATCAAAACTACATCGCCGTTAGTACATGGTGAATTATTTTCTTTGTAATGGAGAATTGTCGCGTTTTCTCCACTCCCAACAATAGACGGGTATGACCAACCTGATGTTCCAGCATATCTAAAAAAACCTTCAATCACAGATTGTAGTTGATTTTCAGTGGCATTTTTACCACCATGCCGCATTGCAGCAATA
>QXXX01000013.1:15293-15533 GCA_009887195.1 Candidatus Poseidoniales archaeon
CCAAACTAGACACATCGGAAGCAAATTTCATTTGCTCGATTTCAGCATTAGATTTGATTAAACGCATCTCGGCGATTTTGTTACTGGGGTCTTCTACTGAAATTGGACCAGTGCCTAGTCTTTGTCTAGCTCTGTCACGTTTCTTTATCGAAGAGACTACTAAATCATCCATGGATGACATAATTCCCATTCTATGAAACACTCGATTAGCGTTTGAAAGCATGTCAATCAATGTGGATT
>QXXX01000014.1 GCA_009887195.1 Candidatus Poseidoniales archaeon
TATCAAATTCAGATTGTTTTGCTTCTTGGTCGTAAACTATTACTATGTCATCCATCCAAAAACCGATATCATCGTTAACGGAATCACTTGAAAATGAGAATTTATATTGTGAATTAGTGTGAAACAATTGTGAACTTGTCGGTACTAAGGGTGAAAAAGCACCGGCATGGTTAAACGAAAATGTATTCCAATTTGCCAAGTTATTATCTATTGTACCAGTCATACTTAGTAACTCGACCCAACCGTTATTTTGGTTTTTCGCGTATAGTTTTACATAATCCCCACTCGCTAAGCTACCAGTGTGAAAAAATGTGATGCCATTGGTTCTTGTTGGGTTTGAAATAGCATCGGACATGTCTAGGATAGGAGTAATTAAATCGCTGTTTGCATTAGCGGAGTATGTTGATAATTGACCATTTCCATAATGACAAGCGGATGCTTCGGAAAGATACGTGTCGCTATTCTCTGCCCAACCAGTGCCAACGGTCCATGATAGCAAACCATTACAATTGTAATATTTACTGGCCACGGTAAATGTACTTGTGTACGCATCATTATTCGGATTATCATCTAATATACTGGAAAAAGGTGATACTACTAAGGTGTGATTCCCTGAATATTGGGGGATTAATTTGACTGTAGAGGTGATTTCAGACTGCGCTCTAACCGTGCCAATCGTCTTGGTAATATTATGAAGATTGAAATCAATATATTCGTTGTGAATAACTAGAATATTAATTCCCACGTTTAACGCATCGGAAGATCCACTATTGGACAGAAATATTGCTAATTCAATTTCTACATCCTTGACAGCATCAATAACAAACAATGACTCAGGTTTGTTAAAACCTGCAATAGGATAGTTAGAGGAGAATTTTTGATACTTTTGCTCATCAATAATGTTAGGGTAAGAAAAATCTACGTCGGTAACAGATAGGTCTACACCTGTGGCCTTTGAGTTGACTTGGTATGACTCTTGTTCTTGGAGAGTAATATTGTTAATTGGTATGGCGTGCGCTGAAATTAAAATCACTAACATTAATGCAGTGGAGTTTTTCATGTGCGGCTCAATTTAGACACAGTATGTAATCTATATGAGTTAATTGGCTTCAGTAGAATTATCAATCGATAAGTCTACGTCATCCTCGGCTTGTTGTAATTTTAATTCCGCCTTCTTTTCCTTGGCCTGTGCAGCAAAATATACTGTGAAAGAAGGTATGAGAATCATCGAGAAGCAACCAACTACTGCTGCTAGCGCCCATAGAAACTCAGTTCCTGCATCGATAGAGAAAACCTCAATGTAATCAAAATCTTCGTTAACTGTTTCAAGCACAATAGAAGGTGAAGTTGTACGATTACCACTTTCTGTAACTTCTACAATAATTACAGATGGCGAGTGGAAGTAATCTATTATGTCCCTTGCTTTGTCTTCAGCGGAACTCAAAGACTTGGCATACACGGTGCCATTATTACGTCTGCCAGGATCAGTAGTGGTCATCGAAATGATAGTGACGTCTTCGCCATCTTGGCTGACGGCTTCGTGTGTACTATTTTGGTAACACTTGTCTTCGCAGGCAAAATCCTCTGCATTTGGGTCTCCAAGTTTACTATGGCTATACAGGCCTGCGGAGTTAATCAATCTGATCGTCGATTGTCTAGACAATTCTGTTGCGGTTAAATTAACCCATGTGAGATTGTCACCTTCAGCACTCAATGTCCAGCGCCATGTTGTTTCATTGGCTTCATCATCATACAGTTTAGTTGGTTCAGATTGGTCATCAATTGTCGAATTGTTGTCCGTTTCATATACGTAATATGAGGGGGATATAGTAGCGCCATACACTGCATATGCTAGCAAAAATATTAAGGTAAAAGAGAGTCCCAAAAGTGTCCGAAGTAAGTTCGGATTTTGGGCTAAAGCCTTCTGCATGTAACTCCCTATATTGCCTCCTTCATCAACACTTGCATTTTGCCTTTTCAAGTTATGGCGTCACATTATTACCCGTTTCATTGATATAGGGGAGTAAAGTCGGCAAATTGCTTGGTGTTGTTACATGACCACTTATTTTGATATTCCGGCAAATATGCTGATTTCTGCATTGGCAGATAAACTATCTGATTCTAAAGACATAGTCGCTCCAGATTGGTCTGAATATGTCAAGACAGGTGTTGACCGTGAAAGACCTCCTACCCAAGAAAACTGGTGGACTATCCGAGCCGCATCATTGCTAAGGAAGGTCGCAAAACAAGGACCTGTTGGCGTAACTACACTTGCTCAAACCTATGGTACTGTCATGAACAATGGCGCTGGCCCAAACACTCCTGGTGTTGCTTCTAGACACATTATTAGAACTGCTTTACAACAATTAGAAGTAGCCGGTCTTGTTGAGATGGTAGCAACTAGAGAAGTCGATACAGAAGATGGCAAGCAACAGTTATACTCTGGCCGCAGACTAACTTCGGCTGGGCAAAAGTTGTTGGATGAAGTAGCCCATTCATGCCGCGACGCAGCCAACGAAATGTATCCTGGCTTAGCTAAATATTGAGGAAGTGGGAGTTTGTCTATCATGTCTGCAAACGGAAGCGACGAATTGTCCGCTCTTCGTGAACAGAGAAGAATAGCCTTACAACAACAATTTGAAGAACAAGCCAAGGTACAAGCCGATGCTGAAATGGAAACTCAAAGACAGCAATTAGAAACCCAGTCTGTCAATAATGCCATGAAACATCTACTCACCAGCGAAGCAAGATCAAGAATTGCTAGAATTGCTCTAGCAACCCCTGAACGAGCTGAGTCAATCAAGAAGGTGGTGTTATCAATGCACGAAAACAATCAATTCACCCCTCCAATGAATGATGAAATACTAAAATCTATCTTAATGAAAATGCAATCCAAGAGCCGCAATAATGCGTCCATCCGAAGAATCTGAGAAGGTGCTCGAT
>QXXX01000015.1:0-18193 GCA_009887195.1 Candidatus Poseidoniales archaeon
TTCTTGTTTAATTTCTTTTATTGGGACTGACGACAAAAATCTAGTCAACAAGAAAATCGATTATGTGACACAATCTAGTGCCGAGATGTCATACCTTAACTGCACAGAACTCTCAGTACAATATTTAGCAAATACTGTTGACATAAAAAAGCTGATGAAAGACCTATCTCAAGTTGTCATTGACAATGAGCTTGTCTAACTTTACTCCGCTCGCTTTTCTCTAAACTTTTGCAAGTGATTCGGTAGATTTAGGGCAAATAATCCACCTACCACACAGAATACGAAAAATGTTCCTAGAGCAACCCCGTAAACCGATATTAACTCTACCGACTCTTCCAATCTAGTTGCTGTATCTGAAGAGAATATTCCGACAATTAATGGTAAAAGGGTATTTGCAGAGAGTACAATAATTGCTAACACTGCAGCTGAAATCGGATTGATAATTAGTGAGCGATGATATTTTCCAACAATCTTTTTTGGGTTCATCACATATACTTCATTGGTTCTAATACTGGTATCTAACATTGAATATCTAATGACACCATTTGCCAACTCGAAGTACATTACTAGTAAGACTGCATAACTCACTACCAATATATTGAGCAAACCTGGGCTGTCTTGAAGATCAAATGGATCACTAGCTAGTGATACCTTTGATGCAGCAAATCTCATTATTGCTAATATGAAAAATAGATTACTGAGCAAGGTATACCTTGCGTCTCTCTGCATTGTGCCCCAAAATCCTGCACCCGCGGCAATAACAATTATCACAATTTGCATTATGAACGAAATTGCCAAGCTTCCAGTAATCATGTACCACAATGTACCTTCTGGAGGAGATACCATGTAGGTAAGTAGAGATAAAGCAACTAAAACGCCATATACCGCTAATTGAAGATTTTGTACCATTCTATCTGGTGGCAGAAATTTAGTCTTTGGAATAAGTGGACCGCCAAGTAAACTCTCAATGAAGGTAGGCATTTCTACAGTTGGAATCGCATCTTTGGGAATCTCAGAGCCGAGACTTGCCTGCCCTGCCAGTTTTTTCCTTGATGGAGCTGAAGACCTTACAGTCTTACCGTCATACAATATTTTGGTATCTCCAGATGGTTTGTTCATAGTCATAATCTCACCTCAGAATCCTCTTGCTCCTGCTAAAGCGGTAGATAAGAGCATATCTGGCTCCCAATCCATAATATTGACTCCTAGACCTCTTAATTCGCCGATTAGGACGTCTCTTTCTGTTTTAAGCACTTCATAACCCGTACGGTCAATACGCTTTGCATCAAATTCAAATTCTAGGGAAGATGGTGTTAGGACTGTAACGTCGAAGTTTCTAGCTCTAAAGTCTCGAAGAGCGCTCACAATGGTTGGGTCATCTTCTAAGTTAGATAAGAAAATTATTGGACTGCCCTTGTTAATGTGAGGCAGGATTCTGTTTACCACTACTTGTAGCGGAATATTTCCTCTTGCTACTGCTCCGGCCAGTTTAGTTAGAATGACATACAATTGCTTCTTTCCTGTGTCACGATCAACGCTGACAACTTCATCACCATAGACAATAACCCCAACAGAATCTCTTCTACTTAGGAAATACTTCGCTAATGATGCTGCTGCTCTGGTTGAATAAACCAAAGCATTTCTAGAGACTGGCCCTGTTTCTGCAACCGCTCTAGAATCAACAATTATGATTATATCTGAAACTGCATCTCTTTCTCTTTCGTTAACCATCAACTTACCAGACCTTGCATATGCTGACCAGTTTATTGCTCTAAAGGAATCACCTTCGAAATATTCTCTCAGAGAATAAAATTCCGAACCCGGACCAGGTTGTCGAATATTGACGGCTCCTGTGAAAATTTTGGGGACCCTTGACTTAACGAAGGTTTCCTTGAGATCTTCCATCTTTGGAAACACAAGGAAATCATCGTAGACATGCATTTCTTTTTCCTTGTGGAATAAACCAAATGGGTCCTGAATTCTAACAGCAACCGGCCCGATGCTGTAAAATCCTCTTAGCGGGCATTCAATAGTATATTCAATAAAAGTCTCTCTTCTTGGTCCCAATTCCATCAATATGTAGTTTGAGCCTTCTTTAATCCTCATTACTTCAGGAACCCTATCCCGAACTTCCAAGATTTTAGCCAGAGGTGAATCGTTTTGCATCCTTAATGTGACGCTTAATTCACCATCTTCAAATAATCTTGCGCTGGATAGTTTCCTCATCGCAATTACGCTTCCTAATGCCATTCCTTCTTCTCCTGACCATTCATCTGAACGGCGGCCTGAAGACGCAACATCTGCATGACCACCAAACAATGCTGCCCATGTTAAGAAGACAAAAATCACCACGGCAATTGTTACTAATTGCTCATTTCTAAGCGTCAAGCCTAACAAATACATTGCTATGGCTAGACTTCCTAGCATTGCTGATTTTCGACTCCACATGATTAACACCTAAATGAATAATCAAACAGTTGGAACTGGTACTTCTCTCAGAATTGTTTGAATAACTTCTCCAGATTCCAATCCTTTAATTTGGTGTTCTGGTTTGAGAATTATTCTGTGAGCAAGAGCAAGTTCTGCAATTGCCTTAACATCATCTGGTGTAACGAAATCTCTGCCTCTAAGGGCTGCTGCTGCTCTTGATGTCTTCAATAATGCTTGAGAACCACGAGGAGATGCGCCGACAAGTACTCTAGGATCTTCTCTAGTTCTTGCGACTACTTCGACCATGTACATTCTAAGTGCAGGATCGACATATACGTCTTCACAAGCTTGTTGCATAGCAATAACTCTTTGCGGGTCAGTAATGACGTCGACATCTACTGCATCTTTTCCACGTGCAATACGTCGAGAAAGAATCTCATCTTCATCTGCCCTGTCAGGGTATCCGACAGACATCTTAAACATAAAACGGTCAAGTTGGGCTTCTGGCAATGGATATGTTCCTTCTTGCTCAACAGGGTTTTGTGTAGCCATAACAATAAATGGTGCTGGAAGTTTGTGAGTAACAGTACCAATTGTAACTTGCTTTTCTTGCATAGCTTCAAGCAAAGCTGCTTGAGTCTTTGGTGGTGCACGGTTAATCTCGTCGGCTAGTAGTAGATTACAGAATAACGGACCTGGCTTGAAGGTAAATTCTCCCTTTTTAGCATCGTAAATGTTAGTCCCGGTAATATCTGCTGGAAGCAAGTCAGGAGTAAATTGGACACGCTTGAAGTCACAACCCAATGCATCTGCAAAGGTATTGGTCATCAGTGTCTTAGCCAAACCTGGGTAATCCTCGAATAACAGGTTACCGTTCGAGAGAATGTTAACCAACACGTTATCAATAACGTGAGCTTTACCGATAATTACTTTCTGAACTTCAGCACTGATTGCTTGGGCAATCGCGCCAACGGCAGTAAGTCTTTCTCTAACTTCTGGGGTGCTTTGGTGCTTCGGCTGGGCCGGAGCGGCTGGCGCTACTGGGGCTGCTGGTGCAGGTGCTGCTGGCATTGGTGCCGCTGGCGCTGGTGCTGCCGGCATTGGTGGTGCTGGCATAGGCGCTGCTGGTGCAGGCTGCGGTGGCATCCCTGGCTGCGCTCGCGCGGGCTGGGGTGGGGGGGCTGGTTGCATGTCTTTTTCCTCCTAATTTCAATTACCCCAACGACGTATTTGCGGGATAACTTCCCTTAATTCTTCGTTGGAGTAGGAACGGTTAGAACTTATCAGTTCTACTAAGCGCGGGTCTCTAACCATGTACATGATTTCCGCAGGTGTTTTGCGAGCGAACTCATCTCTTGTGAGGTCGTTAAATTGTCTGACTTTAGACAAGAGTGCATCCCTTACTCGCGTTTGATATTGGGCTGCATCAATTTTAGTTGGACGTTCTCTAAATCGAGTCAAGTCAAATACATGGCGCCAATTTTCCTTCTCGGGAACGACCATGATGGCAATTGCTAACAAGGCAAAAAGATTCAAGATAATCAACCATTTCAAGACATTATCACTTGTCAGTAGTACAACTGCGCCGATTGCCTCAGTAAATGGTGACGAAAGAGCACTTGAAACGTGACGGCTTTCATCAAAGACCAAATTAAATTCACCTGGGTCTCGAGTGACCTGAGTGGTAATTTCTTCATTATCAAATTCCATCATGTCGTAAAATAAGGCTTGGAAATATGGACCATTGCCATTCCATTCAACTTCTCCCCCACCAGAGGCAAATAGAGCACTGTCCCAGCAGGCATGTGAATTGTCGAGTTTGTTGTTCACATAATAAGGCGAATTACATTGCTGCTTTCCGGTTTCTTCCCCAACTGTTTGATCCCATAAATGATTAGCCAAAACAGAGTGATCAGATACGAACACGATTGAACCAGTAACATCAACTTCCCCAAAATTATTGTTTGGTTGTTCTTCTAAAACTTCAATCCCGGGGAAATCCATCCTGATTATGAGCCCGGTTTTGCCCTCCCCAAGCGTTGGATTGTTCAGGTTGTCAATATTAGTGTCCTGACGAGCAATAAATGCTGGAGTTGAAGCATGAGCAAGAACCATAACTTCTCTATTGTCCTCAACTTCTTCGTCTAGAACTTGGATTGCTGTTGCTCTGTGAAATAGAACTGGCATTCTACAATTTTCTATTTGAGCCGTTCCTAAATCATTTTCAGTACAGGGAACATGTTTCTCATCACCCATCTGAGTAACATCCCGATTGATACTTGCTGCCGCCCATAGTTTTCTTTCGTCGGGATTTAGTGGCTGCCCAGTCTCATCGGTAACTTCGTAAAATTGGAACGGATCTACTACAGGTGCGTCGAAATACTTGACGCCGAACTCAGATGCTACTAATTGAGCATTGGTTGAATTTGAGGCTAGAACTACTTTACCGCCTTTTTCAGTGACAAAGTCGTAGATTGCAGATGCCTCAGCTGCATCAAATGGCTTTTCAGGGGCTGCAATGACTAGCAAAGTTCGATGGGGGTCTCGCCAATCATTTACCAACATTGGAGTTGACATAGTGTTAGCAACAGTATAGCCTACACCATCATCGCCCAAATTATTACGCATCTCAGTTAGTTGGATATTGTAGAATTCTGCGTCTTCTTCGTATGGTGAGAATACTGTTGCTTTATTCATGCTAACAATGCCGATTAAGATCACTGAAAGAAGGACTGAAGCCATTAAACCAACTTTTAGCCAGGTTTCTAGGCTAATCTTAGTTTTTGGTTCATCCGACAATACAATCCCTCATTTGCACTATATAGTGGCGCAGTAATATTCGTTCGAGATTATCTCCACTCATAATGCTTGCTCCAAAATGAGCAATATAATCCAATGATTTATACGGAATGGATGAGCATTTTGAGTTATTATCAATGAGGCATAATAGGCGGTTGAAGCCCATTTTCTAACATTATTTCCTATATCGGACCAATAATGCAAATATTATCATTGAAAAAAGTTCAAATGCGGTTAGAAAACTCAATGTATTAGCTTCAGTGACCTCACCGTCTGTATTGGTTGTTCCATCCCCTGAATTGACATCATCATTATCATCTTGCTTAACTTCATTAGAATTAACCTGAATCTCAAACATAGAACTACTTATTTGGCCATTTCCTGCAGACTTAATGGATATTGTCACTTCACACATCCTTTCGGGATGTGATTCAGAAGCAACTATTCTTATTGCGAAATCCTTGGTTGTTGAATTGTCAATTTCGGTATCCTTGATTGCCTCTAAACCCTCAATTGATAGACTCGGGCATGATTTTATTGACGCAGCTGGCATTTTTATGACGTCTTTACCGTTGCCGTTATTGGTTATTGTCAAGCCGTATTCGATAGACGAACCGGCGTACAAAACTTCATCCATTGAAGTGTGATCAATTTCCAAGTCATATACCGCAGGGACGGTCAGTTCTGCATCAATTTCCTGACTTGACACTGGTTGGTCAAAAGAAATCTCTTCAGCGAGTATAAGCAGCGTCATTGTTTCATCTGGTGAACGCTCAAATGAATATCCTGAAACATCGGAGAATTCTATCTCAAATGTAATATTTTCAGAGGCAGCCACGGTAATTGATTCGTCATAATCAAGTTCAATTGGGATATCCTCGGATTCATCCCAAGTTATGGTGATCCTTAGATTAAGCTCACTCATGCGTTGATTCTCAACAAAAAATTCCACCATATCCAGAATATCATCATCACCCGATAATTCAAGTTCATGAGTGCCATCCATATTAGTTTCCCAGCCTAACTCCCAAGATGGTATCTCAACTTGATCTTGAGCTGTTGAGATTGGCACCATCATCATCAATAATACGATAACCATGCAAAATGATTTCAACCTAAATTTTATCATTCATTCACAACCAATATTTTTCAAAGCCCTTTTTGTCAGTACCCTAACTACTGACCGACGATAATTAGGAGGAAGTGAGGTATTATTAACAGGTTTTACAGATTTTCTTACCAAGCCGGCCAATTCCATTATTGATTCATTTTTTGACCAACCTTCGGCGTTAATAGAATCAACTTGTTCGTGATGTAATTTAGGGATTGATTCCAATGCTGTGGAGGCTATTTTGAGACTTTTATAATCGCCTTTTTTCCAAGTAATTGCTATGCCGGCTTCGGGAAAGTCCCATGATTCTCTGACTCGTAACTTTTGATAGCTACCTGTTAGTTCGAATGCATTACTAGGCAATGTTACTTTTAAGAGAAATTCGCCCTGCTTGAGAATGTTCTTTTTCATGCCGTCCAATTGATAAAAATCATGTAGCGGAATTACTCTTTCACCGTCCGGGCTTATCAGAGTTATAGTTGCCCCTAGAGCCATAAAGTTAGGAGCAAGGTCTCCTTGATAGGTGGCAACACAAAGTGTGTTTTGATTAGGTATTACTCGGCAGTCTGCACCTGTACCACAATCGGCTTTGTGACACCAGTCAATCGAACGGCGCCAGTCTTCGCTTTGATTATACCAAAAACATCGGGTATCTAAGCAAAGGTTGCCCCCCACAGTAGCACTTTTTCTAATCAAGGAAGATGCAATCTTACCTGCAGCTTCAACAATTAGTGGATGCATACCGTTAACCTCTGTAAGTTGGGACAACGGAGTCATACAACCAATATCGTATGGACTTAGTTGCTTTGCTTCGGGAATATTAGCAAGGGAAATTACATGCGGTTTGGGATTTATTCGCCATTTGTAATTTGGTAAAACATCAGTCCCCCCAGCAACCCAATCAAAGGTTTCACCATCTGCTATAATGTTAGAAGCAATTGATATTGCTTCTTGGATAGAACTTGGATGATGCAAAGTAAAAGGCGGCATTAGCATTAAGCATCATCTCCCATTTCTCTTTGAGTTTTCTTTAACCATGCTTTTCCTGCAAGGCCTAGTTCTGCCAATTGTTCCGGGTCTGGTTCAGTGGCCATCTTCCAACCATCAACTTGGTCTTCTAACGGAATATTAGGGTCAAAACCGAACAAAACACCGTTAACATAGTGTGATGTGTCTTCTGTTCTCTGTCGTGCCTTATCTCTGACTTTATGTTCAGCAGCACGTAGAACCAGGGGTTCTTGCATTGGGCCATATTCTAGTCTTGGTGATGGCAAATCTAGACTATCTTCAAGTTTGAGTGATTTTCTTTTCTTCTCAATGCCTTTGAAAACTACATCAGGGGTTAGTGGCAAATCTCTAAAACGCACCCCAATGGCATCATAAACAGCATTGACAACTGCTGGCAAAATTGGCAACAGTGGTCCTTCTCCGGCTTCTTTAGCGCCGAATGGCCCCTCAGGGTCACAAGATTCAATGATTATTGGTTCAACATGAGGCATTTCGTGAATTGAAGGTATTTTGTATTCTAGTAAATTGGCATTTTGTAGGTGCCCTGTGCGCCCATAAACCATTTTTTCGGACAAGACTTGTCCAAGACCCATGTGACATGAACCGATAATCTGGCCCTTTACCGCCAATGGATTGAGTGCTTTTCCACAATCATGAGCCGCCCACACATTAGTACATTTTACTAAACCAAGTTCAACATCTACATCAACTTCAGCAACATATGACGAAAATGAGTAGGCAGGAGCTAACCCCGCAGCAGCCCCTTTGTGAACACCGCCCATTGGCGGTGAACGGTAGGCTCCGCTAGCAATTAGAGCGCCCTTATCCTCTTGCGCCTTGTGCAATGCTTGGAGATAAGATACTCCGATTGATGGGTCATGTTTGTAATAGATCCTACGGTCATTTAATACCAATGTATTTGGATGATATCCTAGCATATCCCAAGCAGCATTTAGAATCTGTTCTCTGATTTCTAAAGCTGCTCTGATTGCAGCATTAGCATTCATGAAGGTTACTCTGCTTGAATATGACCCTAAATCTACTGGTGAAGTATCGCTCTCATGGCTCCTGACATGAATCATTTCGATAGGCAATGCTAGTACTTCTGCAACCACTTGAGCAACGGCCGTTGTTGAGCCTTGGCCGATATCCGCTGCACCAGTGTGGACTGTGACACCGCCATCCATGTCTACTTGAATATGAACTGTTGCATGCGGAAATCTGTTTGGATCCCAATGAATGGGCAGACCAGAGCCAGATATGAAGAATCCGCAACCAACACCAATACCTTTGCCTAATGGCAATTTGCGGAATTTATTATCCCAATCGGAACCTTCTCGAACTTTTTCTAGAGCCTCTCTCATTCCATTAGAAGTAATTCTAAATCCAGTTATGGTTCTGCTATGAGGTGGTAGTAAGTTCGCCAAGCGTAAGTCGATAGGGTCAACTTGCATTTGTTCTGCCATCTCATCTAGGCCAACTTCAACTGCACACCGTGTGTTGACCGCACCGTGGCCACGCATTGCACCAGATGCTGGCTTGTTGGTCCAAACCCTTGCTCCTGTATAATGGAATGAACCCAATTCATATGGTGCAGTTGCTAAAACACCATTGTAGTACGATGTGACGTGCCCAAAAGAGGCAAATCCTCCTCCGTCAATAAGTGCATCAATATCAAATCCTGAAATGCGTCCTGCATCGTCTGCAGTCATCTTGACTTCTATGTCGCTTGGATGGCGGCCTCGATTTATCCAGTAAACCTCCTCACGGTCAAAGGTTATTCTAACAGGTCTTCCAGATTTTCTCGATAATATGGCCGCACACATCTCATGAGGGAACGGGTCCGATTTTCCGCCAAATCCACCACCGACAAATGTTCTTACCACATTTATTTGATGCATTGGCACCTCTAATACAGTCGACAGTGCGCGATGAGTGTAATGAGGAACTTGCTGCGGTGTATAAAGTTGAAGACGCCCATTAGGGTCCCAGTGAGCGACAACTGCATGTGGTTCAGTAAACCCGTGGTGAACACCTTCCATAGACCATTTTCCGTGTGAAGCAGCATGTGGGTTCTCGATTAAAGAGCGGTCGCCAAATTCTTGGAATACTCGCTTTTGGACATTGGTTCTTGAAAGGTGATACTTACCACGCCAATGGATTGGTTCATCCACATCTTCTAGACCCTTTTTACGGTCAAATACTGGCTCTAAAATTTCCCACTCAATGTCAAACAAAGCAAGAGCTTCGATTGCTATTGCTTCAGTTTCTGCACATACACAAGCGACTAAATCACCCATATGTCGAACTTTTTCAACAGACATTGCGTGTTCATCCTTAGTAACGGGCAGAACTCCGAACCGATTCGGTGCATCTTGTCCTGTGGCAACAGATATCACTCCAGGCAATGCTTCGACCCTAGTTGTATCAATGGATATGATCTTAGCATAGTGATGCGGTGAACGAAGAATTTTACCAATTGTTTCATTGGTAAGCCTAATGTCATCTCCATACCATGCTTGCCCTGTCACTTTGGCATTTGAATCAACCAATTGGAGTGGTTTACCAACTACAGTCCCAGTCCTAATGCGGTCATGAATATGGGAACCTGCTGGTTGCGGTTCTTTACCACCGACAGATTCTGGAATGAAATTGAGATCTCTTGGCTCCATTACAGGGTTCGAACCACCTGAACCGGGCGGAGGAAACTTCTGCTGGCCAGCAACACGCTTGCCATCTCTCCTCTTAGCAGAAGATTTACCCGGTTGTTGTCGATATCCGCCAGACATAGTAATCACTTCGCATGACCAGGTGGCATCGATGGCTCTCCGGGGCCGCTTGGATGTGGGTCTGGATGTGGATCACTAGCCGCCTTTGGAGGTTCAATTTCCCCGCGATGAATCTTGGCCGCTTCTTGTATTGAGTCAACAATTTGTTGATAACCTGTACAACGGCATAGGTTTCCTTCAATGGCTTCCGAGATTTCCTCATTAGAAGGTGAGGGATTAGAATCCAGTAAGGCTTGGGAAGCAACTAGGAATCCAGGCGTACAAAATCCACACTGTGAGCCCCCAAATTTAGCAAAACATGCTTGTATTGGAGCCAAATGTGCTCCATCAGCCAGACCTTCGACGGTGATTATGTCACTACCATTAACCTGCCCTGCAAGACATAAACATGACAGTCTAGGCTCGCCATCTATCATGACGGTGCAACAGCCACAAGTACCCAAATCGCACCCACGTTTGACTCCGAGTGTGCCCACCTGATCTCTTAACACATCTAGCAAGACTGCGTTAGAATTAATCAGCAATTCTACCTCTTTTTTGTTGACTTTTGATTGCCAGATAGTTTTGGGAGCATTTGGTGTCATTTTCACGTATTCGGTACCAACCACATGCTCACCCATCTTATCGTACAAATGGATGCATATCAATATAGGGATGAATTGAATTATTCTATTAGCGCAGAGTCACGTGTTTGAAATCATCATCTCCGGTTTGTGGATCCTGCCATTCAGAGTCGCCAGGAAGCACCAAACTATTGCCTAAACCAACCAACATACCGCCGATTTCTCTTTGCCTCTTTTGCAAACGGTCCCAATCTAATTCGTTTTGGCGCCAATTTTTCCACCGTTTCAAAGACCTCCAACTTCTGACTAGTCTTGAATACAGATTCATGTGCATTTTCCCAGAAATAGGCCACCATATGAGTAATATGAGGAACATTAGAATTGGACTGATTTGAGTAAAGTAAGCCAGTAACCAATGTTTATTCAAAAGGATGAACAGAGGACTTGAGGTGGCCAAGAACAACACAGTTATTGACAGAGAAGCGAATATCCACCATACTGGGAACATAATGACTGCTGTTGCAATCTTCATAGTTCCATGAATTGATTGTGATATTCCTTTCCTTTTGAAATGCCACATAGTCAGATAATTAGCTTGGTAAGGTGGCACGTTACCTAAAATAGCGCTCCAGGTCACTAATCCTAACATCCAAGCAGCTGACCATATCCATGCGGTTAATGCGATTAAATAACCGAGAATAGTTGGTTTCTTTGGCTTAGCAGCAACATCAAATGGAGTAATTCCCATTTCTTCAAGTTCGGTAAAATGGAGTCTAGATTTTTCAACAAGTGGAGCAATCTCTTCTGGCTTATGATTAGACATATACTCCCAACCTGCACGTAGCCTTCTAGCTCCAATGACCGACTCAGCAAAAGAAGGACGAGTTATTTTATTGCCACTTTGAATTGCTCTTTCCGCATATACTACACTGCGTCCTTGCCAAATTAATCGACGCTCTTCCCAAGAGGTTTTCGACAAACTAGCACGCTTGAGTTCTTCTTCTATAGATTCTGTGACCTTCCTAGTCCATGCAATATCCAATTCTTTTTGGTGGTTTGAGTCTGCAACTGTTTGTGGTATTTCTGGCAACTCCATTGGTCGTTCGAGAATTACTGCACCTCGTTCTCTAAATTTTTGAGAATTAGAATAATGTAAACCGACTGGAACAATTTGAGGAGCCGGTTTATTTTGTAATTCCGCTTCCCTAAGAGCGATTAAAATAATCCGGGCAGCGCCGGTTTTCGCTTTACTGACCTCTGAATCGGTATGAGTTTTACCTTCGGGAAACAATAGTAATCTTCCCCCATTAGAAATTTCACGACCAACGTCTTGGAGCATCTGTGAATTCTTAATTCGGGATTTTTCGATATCATCACTGTCTGATGCACGATAAACTGGTAGTGCACCGCCAGCTCTAATCAGCCTTCCAAGTATTGGAATTTTGAACAGTGTATGTTTAGCAAGAATAGAAAGTCTCCCTGGTAAAGATGCATGTAACAAGATTGGATCTATCAGCCCACTAGGGTGCCAAGCAATGAACATAACACCACCGTCATGCGGCATATTTTCATTATCAACCACATCTAATTCTCTAAACCAAACCGACATCAAAGAACGGGAAAACCTTCGTAAAATACGGTAAGTAAAGCCTAACTTAGGTTGGCCATCGCCTTTAGGGTCACCTAACCACGACATAACATAGTGTCAATGGGTATTACTCTTTACTCCACCGCCGATAAAGGGGTAAGATTCTAAGTTTTTGCTGACATTAATCCTTTTCGTATATTGAATTTGATTCTAGCTTTCTCTGGTTAACAAATAATGCGATAACAGATGCTACTGATACTGCCAAGAATGTGAAACCAGGTGTCTCCTCAGACTCTTGAATAAATGCAGATGCTGTGTCCACCAACATGATGTCAATGGTCACAAGGGGTGAAGACGAATGCCCGCCACTTGAGTTAGATTTCAAACCTCTAATCGAAATTGTATGATTGCCATCTAGGTCGATTCCCGGTAAGTGTTCAAGTTGATGAATTATGTCGATTGCCGCGACATTGCCATCTGTATCAGTTTTTTCGAAGGAATGCAAGTTTGTCCAATCATCAACAATGTGATTGCTACGCCATTGGATTGCTTCAATTCCACCAGAAGTGGTAAACTTGATCGATTCTTTAGGAGTAAGGTGAGTATGCGAATTATCGTGAGATGGGTCACTCTCGATTGAAATTTGCATTGAAGAATCAAAAATATAGTATTTTTCTGCGGCTGCCAAAACAGATTCTAAAGCACGCACTTCCCCATGTCCGTAGACATTATTTTGTCGGTTTTTAGTAATGATATTTTGAGCGTCATTATCGTCACACCCATCAATGCCTGCGGCATCTCCCATGTATGTACATGCACGATACTCGGCTGTTTCTTGCATGAAATTCCTAACTTCAAACGGACTTATGTCCGGGTTTGCTTGTAGCATTAGAGCCGCAACACCTGCTGCGCCGGGAGTAGCCATTGAAGTGCCTGAAAAGGCAGTATATCCATCACCGGTATTGTGAGCAACTGACATGACATCAGAGCCGACATAAGCAATATTTGGTTTGACCCTATTCTCTTCTGTTGGACCTTGACTTGAATAAGCAGCAATTGATGAGTCCTTATCTAACGCACCTATGGTAATTGCATCTTCGGCACTACCAGGAGTACCGATGGTACCCCTACCAGCTGAGTTTCCAGCAGCAATAAACAATGTAATATCGTTGTAGACCATATCATTAGCCATTCTGTTTACGCTATCTTCTTCAGAAGAAGTCCATTCAATTATGCCAAATGCTCCAAGTGACATAGAAGCAACCCTGATGTTATACTGGTACCTATTATCGATAGTCCACTGCATTCCAGCCATAACAACTGCAAACGACCCAGAGCCGCCAGAGTCCAACACCTTTACCCCAACGAGTTTTGCTTGGGGAGCCATTCCAGGATTGTCATAAGTTGGAGCCCCAGTTCCTGCTGTAGTACCAGCACAATGAGAACCATGACCTTGGTCATCATAAGGGAAAACTTCTGTCCCGTTGGTAAGACTTGGATTATTCACTGGATCGTAAAAAGCAATTACTTTTGGATCCTCGGTCTCAGGGTCATCATCTTGATCATCAAGACTAGAATGTAGGCCATCGATACCTGTATCGATAATTGCCACAGTTGATCCTGACCCGTCATATCCTGTCTCTTGCCATGCTGTATCTACACCATGAAGGGCAACTGCATCTCCGTTTTGTATGGTCATTATACCGTCAAGTTCGAGCATCACAACCCCGGGAAGTTCAGTTGCGTCATCTAATAGAGCAACCGGTACCCTACCTGCGACAGCATCGATTGCTGGGAGGTAAAACTGATGTTCATAGTCAACTTGTTGTTCAAGCATGAGTACATCCTTTTCGTCCGGAGTATGGTCAAAATCGACAATAATCGGAAGTGTGCCACCACTTAGTAGAATTGGGTTATCTATATGGCGTTCAATCATATCGCCAATACCGTTTTTGTTTTTGTCAACAGTGGTATCAATCCACCAACCTTCTTCTGTAGTCTCTGATAACTCAGCGTCTACGGGTATAACTGCCCCTAATGTTGGAACCAACATTAAGAAAATCATTGCGATTGAAATTGTATTACCTAGTTTTGACAAATCAGCACCAAATTAAGCCAAATGTTGCTGATTAATCAATAATTGCTTTACAAGTTACTAATGACAAACCATCAGTCGCGCCAAGTGGCGTATTCTATAGAAATACCTTGGATTACGTCGTCAGGTGCACTTGGGTACGCTCCCCAGTAGGATTCTCTGAGATCTTGATTAGCCGACATACATGCCTCGACATCTGCAGGTCTGTCTTGTAATTGCTCCGATTGATTTAGATGGGCGATTATTGGTTCGATATTGGAAAGATTGACTAAGCCCCATCCTGTTTGAGTACACGGTAGTACCGGTGAGATTGGCATAGTGCCAGATGTTGGGTCCCAGTCTAGGTTTGGATACCATGCTGAAAGGTTGATTGCCTCCCTAACTTGAGCGTTGGTGACCGTGAAATTCATTCCATTCACTAAATTACCACCACGCTCATCTGATGCACCAGAACCATTATCGGAAAATTCGCCCCTAAGGTCTTGTAGAATAAAGGAGATGATACCTGCAGTTCTTGGGGTTGCAAAAGATGTCCCAGATGTTTCATGATAGCCGTCAATGTCGTCATGATTGGGCAGCACTTGTGTCCAATCAGCAGAGATATCGGGGTATGAACCAGACATTATTTCCTTTTGGTCGTCTCCTTCTTCAGCATATCCGGCGATTCCAATAGACCATGGCGGTCCAGCTGTAGCGTCTTGTATAGCAGGGGATGGTGAATTATCGGCTGCACCTGTATGTAGCTTGTTGTAGTCAACTACCGCAACTTTAGTTGCATCCTCGATACCAGGAACTGGAATAGAACCTATCGCACCAAATGAGGTTGTTATGACATCGACAAGGGGTTGATTTGCTGCCGCTAGTACGGCCTCTGAACTAAATCCTTCGACAAAGAAAATGATTGCTTCAGGATTTGCATCTAGTACTGCACCAGTAACCGCTGAACCATGTCCGTCTGAGGGGTCGTCTAGAATCAATATGTCACTATTACCGTCGGGTGATGTTCCGATTATTTTTGTCCCAGGGAAGTATACGATATCTGTGGCAGTAAGGTTATCCCAACAATCTGCTTTGTCTGCATCATAGCGTTCTTGCCATGTACCATCAAGAGTGATATTACATACTTTGTTGACCCCTAAATCATCGAGTAACCATTGAGGATAAGTTTCATTGGTTCTAAAATGATCGTGATAAACGTTGATTCCAGTATCGATGGGAGCGATTACTGAAAAAGGTCGCCAATCGCTTGAAGTGACAGACTGTGCGACTGTTGAATCATCTTCAACGGAGGGTGAATAAGCAAAAGCAATGAATATCGCACTAACAAACAGTGTCGCAACGAGCAATGAAGTCATGAATTTTGTTGACGACGGCTCGTCAAACAACTCCGCCTCCAAGACCTCCGCCATAGGCAATTGTAAACGGCTTGTTAAATCAATATAACTAACTAATGACCCTGATAAAATTCGGGTATATTGAAGCAAGGACACATATTGGCCAAGTACATGGAAGATGGTTTTCAAGTAGAACATCTACCTTTTCCAATGCCTGACCGTAGGCATACCTTAGCCCAGGATTGGCGGTTTTTGACCTTCATGCATTGGCGTGTTGATATTGAAAAATTAAGACCCCATGTTCCTGAAGGTCTAGAAATTGATACTTTTGAAGGCGATGCATATATCGGCCTTGTTCCGTTCATGATGAAACATGTTCGACCAAGTTGGTTTGTAAGCACGCCAGGGATTTCGAACTTCCCTGAATTTAATATTCGAACCTATGTTAAGAAAGACGGCATAGCAGGAGTCTTTTTCCTTACCTTGGAAGCCAAAAGTTTGGTCACTTGTAATTTTGCACCTAGAACTTATGGCTTACCGTACCGTTACGCAAAAGGTAGTGTCAAAAAATCCGGCAACAAGTGGGAATGGGACAGTTCGAGGAATAAAGGCCAGTTTAAACTCGCCGGAACAACAGAAGTTATCGGTGAGCAACTGCAAGCACAACCGGGTAGTTTAGAGGAATTCTTGTTTGAGAGATACAGCCTTTACACCAGCCACAAAGGAAGTTTAAGGAGAGGTTATACACATCATAACAAGTGGAAATTTCAGCTGGCCAAGGTTGAGTTGACTGAAAATTCGTTGACTGAAAGTTTCAATTTGGGAATTGATAAACCACTAACACCAGAACTTGTGCATTATTCCGACGGTGTGAGAGTAAGAACCTTTTCTATAGAATTAGCAGAGCGTATTGGTACCGATATCAATCGAGACTTCTTGCTGTTAGATGGGGACTGTGGACTCTGCCATAGACTTGCTACATTCCTTGATAAACGCATGAAGCCGTCAGCCAATTTAGGGTACCGACCAAATAGTTCGAAAGATGCACAGCGGTTAATCCAAGCAATGCCCAAGAAATACAGTGAATCCGATACAGTCTACCTCGTTAGAAATGGCCAACCATATATGCGCTCAAGTGCTGCCATTCGCTGTTTATTGTACATGAAGTGGTATTACCGAATGTGGTATCCGCTTTGTTGGTTAACTCCTTTACCGATTCGTGATATCGCCTATCGTATAGTTGCTAAATATCGTCACAAAGTGTTCAAAAAACCCAAAGTTTGTGCCTTCAGAGTAGATTGATGTTAGAAAGAAACTTCGAAAACCATCAGTAAAACACCGACAATTAGTGCGGGTATTGTAGTATGAATTGTCGCCCAAAGGCTCGCTGCTCGATGTCTTACTAGTAGCGGGAACAGCGCATCACCATCTTGACTAATTGCGTTGGCGGTGAGTGCAGGAAACGATAGGAGATCCTTGGTATATGCAGTAATTGCAATAATTTGTGGCCCACATCCGGGAATTAGTCCAATGAATGCGGCAAGAACCACGGCAATTAATCCATCACCATATCGTGCTAAATCGGCTTCCGTCATGCCAGAAAACAGCATTGAAAACTCGAACACAAGGTATGCTGCCATAACCCAAAAAGTGACAAACGCCGTCTCACTTGCCGAATGAATCATTGTTTCACGCATCGAATAGAGCTTGTCGCCAATCGATGCCTCGGTATCATCTCGAATCCAATTCTTTTGCGAGATATAGAGGATAACGGATAGTGAAGTTCCAAGCAAACCAATCCACGTAATGAAGCCGTGAAGAGTCAATGGGTTGTAGTCAATTTCTAGATTGAACTCCGCATCTTGAGCGGTCCACACCAATAACAGCACAGCAAATATCAAGCCAATTGCTGTGACCATCCACCAAACAGTATAGCCTTGATGGAGAAGGAAATATCTCCAGCCACCTGCTTCTTCTCTTCCAAGATCATCGATGATTTCATGAGCCTCTAAATCCTCACTTTCAATCGAATTTTCTGGCGGATTATCGTCTTTAAAGGTTGGACCAAATTTACCCAACGGATTGCGCGGGGTAATCTTCAAACCATCTACAAGGTAACCCCAAAAGACACCGACAATAAACGATATTAGGTGAACTGCAATGACTGGAGCAATGAATGAGGAATCAGTTACTGCAGCGCCAATTAATACAAAGGCAGCATCTCCTAATGTCGCGATAAGGGTTGCAATTACCGTCCCGTAAGTAACATATCCACGAGCATACATTGGCATCATGACAATGGCCCCACCGCAGCCTGGAGTAATCCCCATAAGCGCCCCAATAACAGGTTGCCAACGCTTATTCGCTCGAATTGCATCAACAAACTTTCCAGCAGTAATGTACTGCAGCCAACTGAATAACAGAACCATTGCGGCAACAAAAACTGTTACTGCAAGAAACGCATCGCGCATGCTGA
>QXXX01000015.1:18293-20458 GCA_009887195.1 Candidatus Poseidoniales archaeon
GGACATGGACGCCAAAGATCAGCGAATGGTATGGATCGATTTGGAAATGACTGGACTAGACGAAAAAACGGAATCGATCATTGAAATCGCTACAGTAATTACTGATGGTGAATTGAATATCCTAGCCCAAGGACCAAACCTTGCTGTTACCGTTTCAGAGGAATTAATTGCCGGAATGGATGAATGGAATACAACTCATCATCACCGTAGTGGACTAGTTGATAGGATAAGAAATAATGGAGTAACAATCGCTGAGGCAGAACAGCAAACTCTAGAGTTCTTACAACAATGGGTTAATCCAAATACTGCGCCATTGTGTGGTAATAGCATTTGGAACGACAGAAAGTTTCTCGATAAGGAAATGCCACTTGTTGCTGATTACTTACACTACCGAATGATCGATGTTTCAACTGTCAAAGAACTTGCTAGAAGATGGTATCCGAAGGTAGAAAAATACCAAAAGAAACTCTCTCATTTAGCTTTAGATGATATACTAGAATCAATAGAAGAGTTAGCATATTTTAGAACAGAAATTTTCAATGCTCAAGAAGATTGACGCCAATTCTTGTCTTCTGGTGAAACACCCTTGCTGAGGGAGAGTATCTGTGCAGTTACCGCAATAGCAATTTCTTCAGGTGATTCTGCACCGATGTTAATTCCGATTGGACAGACCACTGAATCTAACAAGTCTTGCTTAATTTCTTGTGCCAATGCTGATTTGCAGAAAGAATTCCACTTACTGCGACTACCAATAACACCTATGCGAGGGAATGTTTTTCCGTCCGGCAGGCAATTGTTTTGCTGGCAAATTGCCAATAGACCGAGCAATCTATCTTGATCCTCTGACCAATCATGACCGAGCAACAAAATGTCGGAAAACCGAGTTATTGAATCAAATGATTCAGTTGCCAAAAATTCTGCTACGCTAGATGGAATTAGTTCGGTAGCTTGGGGGAATGACTTTTTGTCACAGTATTCTATTCTTGAGTCAGTGACTGAATGGTGCCAATTTAGTGAATTGATAGTTTGGGACAAAGCATTGGCACAATGACCTCCACCCATCATGAGTACGTGAGGGGATGGCATGATTACTTCTATTGACAAGGTAACTCGGCCCCCACATAGAGAATCTAAAGGTTGTACTTCATAGCCCTTCGCACCCTTATTTAGACCATATGTGTGCATTTCACCATATGGCTCCCAATATTCACTGAGCAATTCTTGGCAACGTAGTAGTACTTTCATTTCTAAACCAGCACCACCCACAGTTCCATGGAAACCTTCCTTACCCTCAGCAACCGCTAGTTTAGCTCCAACCTTACCAGGAACGCTACCAGAAGTTTGGATAACACTGGCAATTACCACACGACGTCTTTCCGCCAGCCGCTCTAAAGCCCAAGCCAACGTGTCATTCGACATGTGCTGCGCTACTGGTCTTTACAAATACCATTTACGCATCAAAGTTCAACAAAAAAATCTGCACTTTCTGTTAATCTTGCTTTATCCTCAGGTGTGTCTATATTCAAAGATAATAGAGTATTATCGACTGCAACTGATTCAAATCTCACAATATCCTTCAATGGCACATCATCATTTGCCGCCATTATAGCAAGTAAGTCATCCTTTACTAAAGCCACAGGATGACCATTACCCGAATTATCTGTTAAGCAACACGACCTGTCATTTTCAGTTAGTTTACCAATATGTGATGCTTTCCATCCCGGCCTATCCACTGGACACATTATTGCCTTATTGGGCATTCTGCCTAATTCAGATAACATTGAAGTTAGCCCAACTTTTAGACTCCCAGTCCGCCCATTTTCTGGTGATTTATTGACCACTACCACTGCTCCATTAGAGACCATTAGTGCGTCAAATTGTAATTCTTGATTGACCACGATAATTACTGGTCCACAACCTGCTTGTTGTAATTTGAGTACTGCATGTTCAAGAAGAGTTTTACCTGCGACTTCAACAAGTGCTTTGTGTTCTCCAAGCCTTTTGCTATAACCTGCACTCAAAATGATTGCAGGGGTTGTTTTAACCATGATTTAGACACCATTGAATTCAGAAATCTTTGGTAATCTCTCGCCCAATTATCATTTTTTGAACTTGAGATGAACCTTCATAGATCTGCATTACTTTTGCTGCTCGCATTAATCTTG
>QXXX01000016.1:0-729 GCA_009887195.1 Candidatus Poseidoniales archaeon
ATTTGGTATTGCGCCAAATAGAATATTAGCAAAAATGTCTAGTGAAGTCAACAAACCCAAGGGTATTTTTCGAATTCTTCCCGACGAAGTAAGTCAGTTTTTCGAATCAAGAAATATCAGAGAAGTACCCGGGATTGGTAAGAAAAGAGCTACTCAATTGACTGAATGGGGCATAACGACAGTCGATGAAATGTATGGTTATGGAGAAATTGCTCTTGCCAGAATTACTGGTGAACGATTTGCCAACTGGATTATGATGGTTTATGAAGGAAAAACATCTAGTGAAATTAGTCCACTTAGGAGCAGAAAATCAATTGGCAAAGAACATACCTTCGGTTTTGATAAAGAGGATCATGAGATAGTTCTTGAATCATTACTTAGTTTAGTGCGTAGAGTGATGAAATCATCAAGAGAAGCAGGAGTCTCTGGTCGACTAGCAGAAGTAAAAATCAGATATACTGGATTTGAAACCCATACACATGGTAGGTCAATACCAGTAGCGATGGATGATGATGAGGTATTTACTGGTCTAGCAAAGCGTTTGTTTGCTAATAACGTACAGCAAGACCGGAATGTAAGATTAATTGGTTTTAGGCTAGGGCAACTTGATACGCCAAAAACTAAACAAACACGTTTGTTAGATTTATTTAGTGAAGAAGAATAGTCACTCTAAACTATGCATTGAGGTCAGTATATTTGAGAAACCGTGTAGAGTATCAGGTATGACAA
>QXXX01000016.1:739-1445 GCA_009887195.1 Candidatus Poseidoniales archaeon
TATGACAATACCAGAAATTGGTTGATTAAGAGATATACCATTTTCCTTCTTAGTAGCCCAAACGTCACCATTGAAGGCTTGTAATTCTACTGTGGCAGACCTCAATTCTTCTTCCCGTGATTGATTAGAAGTTGCAGCACTAGGGAATGCATCAACATCAACAGCAGATTTACCATAGATGGTGCTACTGATATGGTGAGTAAAGAACGGACATATAGGGCTAAAAGCACTCATGAAATCTCTAACTACACGATGAATAGTCCATGCAGCAGCAGTATCACCATCATATAATCTAGATTTGACCATCTCTAGGTAATGACTTGGTAATATTCCCGTACCAAATGTCTTCAAATTTTGAGTGGCTGTGTAAATATCTAAATTAGTCCATGATGTCTTTACTTCAGACATCATTAAGTTAAATTCTGATAAGATCCATTCATCTTCAATATTCAAGTTCTCAGGTTTAGTGTCTAGATCGCTTGGAATATCGAATTGAGAAGCAAATCTAGCGACATTAAACAATTTGGTTAATACTCCAAAATATCTCTTTTCGATTTCTTCAGGATTAATATGGAAATCATCACCGACTTGGGCATCACAAGCTTTCCACAAACGGAAACATTCACTTCCAATTTTATTTGCTTTTAGGCTAACGGTTTTTTCTGGTCCTTTGACTTTCCATGAACCAGTACGGCCACCTGCTCCG
>QXXX01000016.1:1455-7838 GCA_009887195.1 Candidatus Poseidoniales archaeon
TACCATTGCCTAATGATTTACTCATTTTTCTGCCCCATGGGTCCATTCCCAAACCATCAATCCAAACATGGTTGAAGCCTGGTTTGTCCAGTAAGAGAGCAGACTTTAGTAGAGTGTAGTAAAGCCAAGTTCTGACTATCTCTTTGCCCTGCGGCCGCAATGCAGTGGGGAACGATTTCTCAAATACCTCAGGTTGGTTTAGATATCCACTGACAAACAAATTCGAATTTGATGAATCCATCCAAGTATCGAATACTTTCTCTTCACCAACAATATTGCCCATATCTGTGGCCAATTCTGAATAAGCACCGATATCTTGACGTGTTTCGCGATTTATTACGCGGCTGCCTTCAGGTGGTGATTCTCTCCATGGTTGAACGTAAGTTCCAGATGGTGGAACTATGATGTGATTGGTATCCTCGCTGTACCATATTGGTATTTCGGTATGGTACCATCTGCGACGAGATATTGGCCAATCGATACTTATATTATCCATCCAATCAAGCAGAAATTGTCGGTTTCTGTGTGGATGAAATTCAATATCTTCAATTAATTCTTTCATTCTACCCTGGATATGAGTTTGCCTAACATACCACTCTTTTAGGAGAATGATTTCCACAGGATTTTTTCCTCTTTCAGATACTGGAACTTCTTGATGTCGCTCTTCAATATTGGCAACTTTGCCATTTTCTTCAAGGTACTCGATGACAGAGTCACGGGCTTCAATCACCGTCATGTCTGCCCATCGGCCAGCTATTTTTGTCATGCGCCCTTCCAAATTAATGGCTTGATAGGGGGTTAGCCCTAGTTCACGAAATACTGCAACGTCATTTTGATCGCCAAAGGAACAAACCATCAAAACACCTGTACCAAAATCAGATTTAACAGATGGATGGGTCAGAATTTCTACAGTATTGTCTCGACCATCAACGGGTATCGGTAGTGAAATTGTTTTGCCAACTAAATGTCGATATCTGTCATCATCTGGATGAACAACAACAACCCCACATGCACAAATTAATTCAGGTCTAGTGGTAGAGATAATTATCTCTGTTCCGTCATCTAATTGCCACTTTACATCAACGAGTTTTGTTTTGCGTGGTAGTCTTTCCACTTCTGCATCAGCAATTGTAGTACCTTCGACTGGGTCGTAGATATTTGGTCGTAAATCCTCAATAATAGTACCGTTCTTGAATAATTCTACAAATATTGCTTGTGTGACTGCGCGGTAATTTGGTGCATCTGTTAGATACTCTTTGTCAAAATCACAGGACAGACCGACTCTCTTGGCAGTATTTCTCATGGCTTGTGTGAATTCTTCTATGGTCTCTTGACATAGCCTTAAGAATTCAGCACGGTCATAAGTTTTCATTTTTCTCTTGGTATTTTTTTCAACGGTAAATTCTATGTTAATTCCGTTACGGTCCACTCCCCAAGGGAAGTATACTTCCTTGCCGAGTAATCTTTGTGACCTAGCGATTACATCAATCATAGAGTATTGAGCAACAGCTCCGATATGCCAGGTTCCAGAAGGATATGGTGGTGGTGTGTCGATAACAAATATCTCTTTACCGGAGTCTGGATTAAACCCGTATCTCTTAGTATATTCTGTTGCATCGGACGAATGCTCAGTCTGAATTTTCTTCTCTAGGTCTACTGACCATCTTTTCTCATTCAATCTTGGAGTTGGCATATGCCTCACCGGCCCCACGCTCGTTAATAGTACGGGTCCAACCTGCCCAATACTTACCCGCTATCAAACCAACGGATGGTATGTTATTATCAGTAAGTTTAGTCATATAGTCGGTAAACATTAGAAGAGAGTACTCTTGGGATAGCATGGGAAGACTATGTCGGAAGGGAAAGATAATCCTGAACCTTCTATGGAAAGTCGTAAATTTTCCAAACGAATTGGGGCTTTGGCAGAATATAGCCGTTCCAAAATTCAAACCGGCGCAGTTGATTTGACTGCAAGAGTCAAGGATTTCCGCGCCAAATCTGCCATCGATGCGGTTTTAGAAGCACCAGACCGTTTCAAGCGTGAATGGCAAAAAAGTGGTGCAACTGGTGCAATTACTAGATATCCTGTAGCTGTAATCACAATATTCCTGCTCTTAACTGCATATTTTGTTTCTCAATCAGGGTTTCTTGATGACACGCGTTTTGACGATGATTTAGAGAACCCTGCTCTGAATGTTAATGGCGATATGGAAGTTTACCTTCCGGAAGGGAGCCAAGTTGCTGAATTAATTAGTTTAGTTGAAGAAGATTGGTCTACCAACGTGATGATAATTTATGTCGAATCAGGTACACGTAATATTACTGACCAGAGAATATTACAAGAAATGAGTTACGTCGAAAAAGAGCTTAATCCATATTTATCAGATTCAGAAAATGATAGGGTAATTTACATCCTTTCTTTATCAACTGTGCTCAAAGAAGTTAATTCTAGTGCTCCAAGGGTAAGAGAAGCATTCATCACTGAACTTGGCCAACTAGGTTGTGCTCCAGGCTTAGATGAATGTGCAACTGCAGATGCGGCTGAATTGTTAAATGGTGCAATTGCTGAAACAGATGACCAATTTGGAGGTTCATATGAAATTCCTAGCCAGACTACAATTGACTTAGTCATCAATGAAATGTATGAAGATGACGGTACTCCTACGCCCGGTTTAGACAAATTAGCTAGGGATGTTTGTACCGGTGGCGAGCGAGATTGTGGTGGGCCAGATGGTTTACTTGATAGAGCGATTATGGCAGTTGCAGTTGTCGAAGACCCTGATTATCCAGCTAAAAAGTTAATAGCAGATACTCAGAAACAATTAGATGAACTTCGCACCACGGAAAGGTATTGTGATGATACCAATGGTGATGGCATTCCTGACCCAGAATCTGGTCTATGTAATTGGGATGACCTAAACCTTACAATGACATTGACAGGGCCAGTTCCAATTACTAATGCTGTTACCGAATTTTCGTTCAAGTTGTTTTGGGAAATCTTCCCAACTGCTATCGTACTTGTAGCACTTGGATTATTCATCTTTCACTCTGATTTATTGCAGACAGGTATTACTGGAATGAGACCCATACAAGGCATTAAGGTGGTGATTATTGCAGGTCTTCCGACGTTATGCTCTGTATTTTGGACGCTGGGTATTATTGGGGCGACGAATTATGAAGTTACGATGACTGTTATCATCGTTGGTCCAATTTTACTTGCGTTAGGAGTATCGTATGGATTGCACATAACCAATCGATATGCCGAGGAAGATGGTACCAAGTCGGAAAAAATGCGGGCTTCCCTGTCTTCAACTGGAAAAGCGGTATTTTTATCCGCAGTTACAACTGTTATTGGTTTTATATCCCTAGTATTCACTCCGATGGCTCCAATACAGACAGTCGGAATCGCACTCTCGGGAGGTATTATTGTTGTTTATATTCTAACGATGTTTATGGTTCCGAATTTGACACTATTACTTGATTTACGCAAACCTAAACACCCTCCACTCAAAGCCTTTGAAGTATTAGTTGAAGCTCCAGTAAAGTATAATAAAGCCATTATTGGAGTATTTTTACTGCTAATATTGCTTTCTGCCACAGTGGGTCAAGCAAATGTACGGGAAGACATTGATTTGTTGGGGATGGCTCCAGAAGGGGAAGATCCGGTAATCAAGATGAAGCAATATTCTGATGATTTTAATGCTGGACAAATCGGTATGGTGCTTATCCACGCAAATGTAACAGGCGATACTAATGATGCTGATACGGGAAATGATGACCCTGCTGAGAATTTAAAGCGGATTGATCAATTAGAAAGCAAATTAAATACAGTCAAAGATACTTCAGCAGTTTCAATAGTCTTTTTGATGAAATCTACAGGTTTTGCACCGACTGTATCAGGTGCACAAATCTATGAATTCGTCAATTTAACTCCATTGCCTGATGACATTAAGGAAACTGCCGAAGTTCTACTAAACCAAGAGGTTACAGCAGACGCATCATTCTGGGATTTGCTAATCCAACCTGATAATTATGGTCTGCCTGGCACCAAACAATCTCAAATTTTCTTGCTTAACGTATTCTATGCCTCCATCACAGATGAAACCAGAGAGATTTTCATCAATGAAGATTTTGATAGGACCTTGATTTATGTTGACATGCCATTTATCCCTGTTGCAGAAACAGCATCAAGTGTTGAAGAAGTCAATCAACATGCAGACTCATTTAGGTCTGTTGATAGCGGTAGAGCTGAGCATCTCACGGGTGTTGCTGCAACAGCAATTGAAGTAAATGAATTAATTGTAGGGTCACAATATACCTCGCTAGCATTTGCTATTATTCTGACTCTAATTGTTTTAGCAGTTGTATTCAAAGATATCAAATACTCTTTTTGGACTACTTCCCCGGTAATTGCCACAGTTGCTTTGCAATGTTTGGTTATGTGGCAAATGGACGTCACGCTTTCATTAGTTACGGTAATGATTGGTTCTATCTTAGTTGGGGTCGGTGTTGATTTCTCTATTCACATATCTAATAGAATTAGGGAGTTAGGTGGTGGCATAAAAGCCATCAAGACTGCTGCGGTAGGTACCGGTATGTCGTTGTTTGAGGCAGCAGTAGTCACTTCTTTGGGGATGATCACCGCTTACCAAATACCAATACCAGAAATCAAACCGTTCATCACTGTAATCCTAATTTTGTTATGGGTTGCGGCTGCAAGTGCTTTGATATTATTACCAGCAATATTTGTTACCCTAGATAATATGGGCATTGGTGCAGTTAGTAATTCAACAGGCATGGCGAGAAAGTTGGGGCTAATATCTGGCCAAAAATCTGATGTTGATGTATTAGATGCCGCTATTTCTAACGAAATCAAAGATGCATGGTAATCCAAATCTCAAAAGAGCGGGAAGTTTTGGCAGTGTTATGGCAGGCTATTGGTTAATGAAGTCAGAACCCCATGTTTACCCTTACGAGCAATTAGTTGCAGACGGTTCTACTCATTGGGATGGCGTGAGAAATTATCAAGCCAGAAATATGATGAGGGATGATATGAAAAAGGGTGATTTAGTATTATTTTATCATTCCAATCACAAACCCCCTCACATTGCTGGAATTGCTAGAGTTTGCAAAGAAGGATATCCTGATTTTACTGCTCAAGATCCTAATTCAAAATATTTTGATGAAAAAGCTAATCCCGAAAATCCGCGTTGGATGATGGTTGATATTGAACCAGTGATCGGTTTGAAAGAAAATATTTCGCTAGATGCAGTGAAGAATAACCCTGAATGTGACGGAATGTTACTTGTTAGAAAAGGTCAGCGACTTTCAGTTCAACCGGTCGAAGAGGAACACTTTTGTGCGGTGCTGCGAATGGCTAGAATGACACTTGAGGATTTGGGTTGAGATAATGGCCAGACCACAAGTTCCAGTTGCTGCAAGAGCTGCTAATATCGAATATGCGATACGTGATGTGGTTGTACCAGCAACCAAACTGGAAGCAGAAGGGCATGATATTTTAAAACTCAATATTGGTGATCCAATTGCTTATCCTGGATTGCCAACTCCAAAACATATGGTTGAGGCATATGTTGAAGCGTTGCGAAATGGCAATAATGGCTACTCACCATCATATGGTATTTCTGATTTGAGATCCTCAATTGCCCAAGACGAAAGGCGCAAAGGTTGGCCAGCAAGACAAGAAGACATCTACGTATGCCACGGCGTTACGGAAGCATTACAAATTATATTTGCTGCAACTTTAGAGTCGGGTGATGAAGTACTCGCTCCAGGTCCGCATTATCCTCCATACATGGCTTATCCTCAGATGTATGGAGCCCAAACAGTGGAATACAAGTTGAATCCAAATGATGGTTGGAAATTAGATTTCGATGACATTGAAGCAAAAATGTCAGATAATGTGAAACTTCTAGTTTTGATTAATCCAAATAACCCATGCGGGGCAGTAGTTGGCAAAGATGAAATTTTTCGTTTGCTATCAATTGTTAGAAAATATCCTAATTGCATAGTGATTGCCGATGAGATATATGATGGATTGGATTTCACAGGACAGCAAAAAAGCGTGGCTAGTCTTTCACCCGATGTACCAGTTTTAGTTCTCAATGGAGTTTCTAAAGTCTTTTATGCACCAGGGTGGAGAATTGGCTACCTTGGAATACATGACCCCAAAGCAAGGCTCACATTGGTGCGAGATGGTATTGAGCGATTGCTACGTTCAAGATTGTGTGCGTCAACTCCTGCACAACTTGGCTACTTAGCCGGACTTGATTCTGACAGAACTTGGATGAAATCATATTCGGACAAAATCATCAAACAAAGGAACTTGTGTGTCGATAGAATTGCTAAGATAGAAGGTTTAGAAG
>QXXX01000016.1:7848-8461 GCA_009887195.1 Candidatus Poseidoniales archaeon
TCTATATGTTTGTCAAATTACTTGATGATAGATGGGCTGAAAATGACAAGGATTTTGTCCTACAATTATTACATGAAGAACACGTTTTAGTAGTTCATGGAAGCGGATTTTCAGCGGAACTTGGCAAGGGTCATTTTAGGATTGTCTATCTGCCAAATATTGACGTCTTGAATGATGCATTTGACCGGATAGAGCGGTTTTTAATTCGTCATAGAGTCTAACCACCGAAGTATTCATTTGCGGAGAATACGTCGGTAGTTCATGGATAAGAAGAAAATAGGCTTGCTGCTACTTTTTTCTTTGATATTTTTCCAACTGTTCTCAAAGTCAGTATCTGCTGAGGGTTCTGAACAAGCAGGATTTGAAATAATGTACTTGGCGCCGGTGTTTCTTGGATTTTTTGTCGCTATTATAATGTGGAAATGGTTTATTCCAATCCAGTTGGCAAACCTACAAGTGGCGTTTGAAATTGATGATGATTTATATGAAGTTCATCGTGTAACTAGGGATAATGAAGATGCCAGAGACTTACTCGCAGAAGGTTCCGTGGGATATGGTTTAGGTCTCTACATGATGGGTATGACTGGAGTGTTGATACTAATTGGTGAGTTCC
>QXXX01000017.1 GCA_009887195.1 Candidatus Poseidoniales archaeon
CTTTGAGTTCAACAATAACGGATGTCGCGGTGATTGGTGGCATAATATTTGGGGTCACAACAGTACTGATTTTGTTGGCGAGCTTTGTCATGAAAAAGCGGAAACTGAATAAATTAGTCAAGCGATATGGAGTTCCATTTGAGCCAAAAGCCTCTTCTGCATCAAAGGAAGCCCTTGAAGACTCTGCAGGCTTATCCGCTGTGGGAGGAGTAGATTCTGATGCGGCATGGGATGATGATGTTGACCAAATGGATTTCTCAAGCAAAGAGGAGGCAGAAGAAATTGTCGAAGAGAATAAAATTTCAGCCGAGGAATTATATGACTCTGAGTCGGATATAAGTGAAATAGCCGGTATTGAAATCGCTGCTGATCAGACCTCGGAAGAAGAGGTGTCTGCAATGCTAGAGGACGAAGAGTCTGAGGATGAAAAGCCTAGTAATGCTCCCCCATTACCGGCATCAGGGCTGCCAGAAGGTTGGACTATGGACCAATGGGAATGGTATGGTCATGAATGGCTAAGTCAGCATGGTGATGAATAATCATCGCCAAACAATAGGTAGGGACCTTTTCAGTTCACCCAGTTCATCTCCAGAGTAAACTGGACTACCATTGTCAACTAATGTGTTCATAATGAGCCATAAGATTGCATTCCATGATTTTGCGTGGGCAAATATTTCGATATACCCCGCAGCTGCAGCATTCATCAGTTGCCCTTCTGCGGTATTCTCATCAAATAAAGCCCGAATTAGATTATTGGTTTCAAACAGGTATCCGCGTGGACGCCATTCCATCATGATTTCACACCCTGAAAGGTGAAAGATTCAACCTGTCTACCAAGTGTTCAACATCAACATCTGCAACGGCTTTCATGCGTTCTCGCAACATTTCAATTTCGCCATTCATCTTGGTTATTTTGTGCGCTCTAATCAGGTCAGTAAGAAATTCATCCACACTTTTGTACCCACTTAGAGTTCTAAGCGTATTTAGTTGCCTTCTAATTTCATAACTAACGCTAATTGAGGTCATGCCTTCTGCTGTCATGCTTTATCCCAGTGGCTGAGTAATCATAGGTCTACTTAATCTACGCGAAAGAAAACCGAATACAGGAGTAGTTTTCCGAGGTATTTGTAAGGAACCGGCTATCTATTTCTATCGAGTAGTAACCTTGGCTGTTCATTGACTCCAAACTCTCTACGCATTGCAGCAACTCTTTGATGGAATTCTTTGGCTAAAGTCCAGTATTCCAGTGACCCAGCCCCGGCCCCAGAATTAGTTGGCTTGTTTAACAGCACTGTAGGGGCACCACTCCAAGGCGCCTCAGCAACTTTGACTAATCTTCGGATAGTTGTTTTGAATAATTTTTTGGGCATTTTAGTATTGACTTGATCA
The DNA here is from genome assembly GCA_009887195.1 of Candidatus Poseidoniales archaeon. Lineage (GTDB taxonomy): Archaea > Thermoplasmatota > Poseidoniia > Poseidoniales > Poseidoniaceae > MGIIa-L1. The sequence continues at coordinate 1,390 of QXXX01000017.1, forward strand.
CAGACATGGCGGCTTAATTTTGATCGTGCATCCACCATAGTCATTGCCACTCCAAAAATTTTCAAATTCCGATTTATTCTTCTTTGAATCATCTTAATCGAATTCATTAGCATACTAAATCCTTCTAGAGCATAGTATTCAGCCTGTACGGGCACCATTACCCAGTTAGCAGCACACATAGCATTTATCGATAGTAATCCTAGTGACGGAGGAGTGTCTATTATGATATAATCGAATTTGTCAATAATTGGCAATAATGCCTCTCTAAGGCGGGTCTCTCGGCCGATTTTGTGACTTAATTCAATCTCAGCTCCTGAAAGATGAATATCACTTGGTATTAGCCATAAGTTGTCAACCGTGATGTTGTCAGGTGCCGCTTTACCACCATTTCTCATACTCCATGCTTCTTGCATACTTTCAGTAAGTGCCTTAGGAGAAATCAAATATTCTTCCATCAATGGTAATTCTTCACCACTATCATTGGTAAGTAAATCATATGCTGTACGCTTGACTTTCTTTTTTTCAACACCAAACGATGTTGCACAATTACCTTGCGGGTCTAAATCAATTAACAGAACTTTAGCTGGAGGTAGTTTTTGTCGTTTTGACCCCTTTGACAGAGCCGCCGCTAAATTAACCGCCGTGGTAGTCTTAGCACAACCGCCCTTTTGATTGGCTACTGCGATTACCATCTTGTACGGATTCATGTAACTCACCCCTCGGACAATTCATCCCACGGAGGAACTCCTCTTTCAATGCAAGGATAGATTCAGTCAAATCACATTGGTTGTATGACTGGAACCGGGACTTCCGACAAGATCTTTCTTACTATATGCATGCCAGTAATACCGCGAATTTTGGCTTCTGGTTTCATATTGATTCTGTGGGAAATAATTTGTAAGGCAATACCTTTGATGTCATCAGGGATAACGTAATTTCTTCCTGCAATAGCAGCAGCAGCCCTGCCAGTCTTGAACAGAGATTGCGAAGCACGTGGTGAAGCACCATTGACAACTCGATGATCTTCACGTGTCCGTTGAACAATCTCAACAATGTAAGAAAGAATTGCCGGGTCTACGTGAACGGTTTCAAGTGCTTTTTGCATTGCAACAACCTTCTTTGGCGAAGTGATTTGGTCGACATCGTGGCCATCTTTTCCACGTAGTTTTCGACGAGCTAGAATTGCTTTTTCTTCTGAGCGGTCAGGGTAGCCCATACTCATTTTCATCAAGAAACGGTCCATCTGCGCTTCAGGAAGCGGATAGGTACCTTCTTGCTCGATTGGATTTTGAGTCGCTAACACAACGAATGGGGCAGGTAATTTGTGGGTGATTCCCTCAATAGTGACCTGCTTTTCTTCCATGGCTTCTAACAACGCTGCTTGTGTTTTTGGCGGTGCACGGTTAATCTCGTCAGCCAGTAGAATATTGGAAAACAATGGACCCGCACGTAGCTTGAACTCGCCAGACTTTTGATCATACATGTAAGTACCCATAATGTCTGAAGGAAGTAAATCCGGAGTGAATTGAACACGCTTAAATTTACACCCAAGCGCACGAGCAAAAGTGTTGGCAAGTAGGGTTTTAGCCAATCCGGGGAAATCTTCCAGTAGCATGTTTCCGTTAGATAAAATTCCCACAGTTACTCTTCTAAGATTTTCATTTTTACCGATAATAACCTTACTTACTTCGTTCATAAGACTGCTTGAGATTGCAGACACAGTTCCAATAAGGTCTTGGGAACCTGCTGGGGCTGGTGTTGCTGCGTTAGGTGAGAAACCTGCTTCCATATTGATAACTCCTTATACCATGTAACCAAAACATTCCATATATGAATGTGAGGTTGAGTTATGTCATGGTTCATCAATGAAAAGTCAAGTTTTATCTGCCCCAAAAATGGTCTTGTTTACGATGCAGTCTTATCAATTCTTCAAGTATTTCCTGCTCGATGGGGTCCAGTTTCAATTTCTTTAGACGCTTAGCATGAGATTCAGGGACATCAACATAGAATTCGTCTAATTCTTCTATATGACGGCCAACGGTTGGTCCTTGAATCGCCACAGCAACTTCCTCGCCTTGACTTGCTTCTTTCAATTCATCAGAAGACCTTGAACGCAAACTTTTGACTTGACCCACAGGTGTGCCATCCATTTTCATGATTTTTTGGCCGATATGGATACGCCCTCCAACAACTCTCATCCCAACAATTGCCGGATTTTTTGCTCTGAAGGTATGGTCTTTGAGATATAATAACCTTCCAGGATATACGAGAGATTCTCGTTGAGCAGCCTCGATATCTGATTGTGTCTTCTCCCTCCACTCTTCAAATGCATCCATGATGTGATAAATGATTGACCCACTAAAGAAGGCGACTTCTGACTCATCATCTTTCAAATCTTCAGCGACTTCGTTATTTGGTTTTGTAGAAAAACCAAGAATTACTTTATTCAACGGATCTTGAATTGATTTCGCCATCAATATGTCCTTTTTGTTAACAGGCCCGACACTTGCTTGCCTTACCGGAATTTTAAGTTTGAATAATTCGAAAGCCAAGGCCTCCAAACCCCCAACAGTGTCTGCCTTGATAACAACGCCATTTTTTTCTTCTACCGCATCAGGGCAGGTGTTCTTTTGGCATTGTTCAATGAACTCAACTCTAGGGGATACCTTTTGGCAAACTGAGCACATAATCGGCATTTTGTCATAGATTGCTCGCCATTCTTCACGTATAGATTGCTCTGCATCGATTTTTTGTTGCTTGGTATTTGCCAGATGAACAGTAGTTCCGGCGATTGCCTTTTCCAGGTTTGGAGCGACAATTTTGACTCCACAAGCCGCATGAATTTCAGGGAAATTGACCCAACGTTTGCCAGCATCACGCATTTCAGCCATCCCTTTAGGCCGCTTTAGCCCTTTTATGTGAGTGGTAAATGCTCCATCACTTGAGGCTAACATGATTTTATCGCCAATCTTTAGACTGCCACGATAAAGTATGACATCGATAGTTTTGCCCATACCAATCTCATCTCGCATTTCCAAAACAGTACCCATTGCCGGACCGATGGTATCGGTTAATCGGTCTTCGAGGAATCGTTCTGCTAAACCAACGCTTACTGCAAGTAGGTCTTGTAGACCTTCTCCCTCTTTTGCTGACATTGGTACAAGTGCCACATTTTGTTGAAAATCTTTGATTTTGTCATACCTTTCGATATTGAATCCGTGTGAAGAAAATTGGCCAAGCATTTTCCAATAGCGGTCATCAAAGTAAGACTTCACATCATCACGTTGACTAGCGAATGATTCGAGGAACGAACGTCCTTCTTTACACCTCCAGCCGTGAATTCGATCGACTTTATTTGCCGCAATTACGAAAGGTGTTTTGGTTTCTCTTAGAGTATTCAAACTTTCAATAGTTTGAGGTTGTAAACCCTCCATAACGTCAACAACCAAGATGGCAATATCAGCTACAGAACCTCCTCTGTTCCGTAGACTAACAAATGAATGATGCCCAGGAGTGTCGATAAATAGTAAACCTGGTGATTTGAATTCCTTACCACCTAGCATTGCTTTACAGGTCTCATTTAACACATCTGCAGGTACTTCAGTTGCGCCGATGTGTTGAGTGATTCCTCCAGCCTCACGGTCCATTACGCTGGCTTGTCTCTCGCTACCAATAGATCGAACTAAATCAAGAACGCTGGTTTTTCCGTGATCAACATGACCCAGTACAGAAACAATCGGTTGGCGGTTGGCGCCACGAATGACTTCCGCTACAGTTTCATCTGTATTGTCATCTTCAGACATCTCACTGACCTCCACAGTTGTTTTGTGGTTATCAGTAATCACTCATAAAACCATCTTGAGATGGTTTGGTCCCACTGCATAATTCCTTCAGGGAACCAAAGGTTGAGTTCGAACTCAGCAGTTTCTGGTGCATCAGAGCCATGGATCATGTTGTAACCAATATCCATTCCATAGTCTCCTCTAATGGTCCCAGGTGGTGCTTCACGACCGTTCGTTGGGCCGATTAGGTTTCTTGCTACACTAATTGCGTCCTTACCTGCCCATGCCATACAGACTACGGGTCCTGAGGTGACGAATTTGATTAGACCCGGGAAAAACGGTCTCTCAGCATGAACCGCATAATGGGTACGAGCGGTTTCTTCGCTAGGTACCATTGCTTTTAGTCCAACTAATTTTAATCCCTTTTGTTCAAATCTTCCAATTATTTCTCCGACAAGTCCTCTTTGAACTCCGTCGGGCTTTACCATAACATACGTTGTTTCCATGATGTTCACCAAACATAGCCAAAAATCACCCCTTTAAGAGGGATGCGGAACTATTCTAAGTACACTTACTGAATGCCGCCCTTGACAAAGTGACGGGTCCACTTGACCTTACGGGAGTTTCTTCCCAACTTCACCATGTTCTTACGGGCCTTTGAATTCTTAAACCACATGATACTTCCATCACGTCGAATGAACATCATACCTGTGCCAGGCTCAATTTCGTCTCCTGAAAAACTGCAAATCCTTCTCTCTGGCATTTATGATCACCTAGCATTCAATTTTCTAGCTTCTCGACCAGTGTCTCGAAGCATGAGTATGTCTCCAACTCGGATTGGTCCCAGAACGTTTCTGGTAATGATTCTTCCAACGTCACGAGGGTTTGGTGCATCATTGACACGAACCTTAACCTGAGTCGCTTCTCCGGTCATACCGGTTCTACCGACAATCTCGACGACTTCTGCTGGCCATCCACCTAATTCTTCACTCATTTAGTCAACTCCAAATTTGGTTCAAGCTTTCAGACCTTTAATCAGGTCGACAACTTCTTGGAACTTCTCTTGAGCACCTTTGTTAATTTCCATAATCGCAATAGATGCAGTTTTGACTCCAGTTGGTAGTCCTGCCTCGTTTGCGAGGAATTCTTGTGAAGGAACATATCCATATGGAATACCTTTCTCTTCGCAAATTAGTGGAATGTGGGCTAACAACTCAGGCGGGTTAACGTCTTCGGCTAGTACAATGAATTGCGCAGTGCCTCTTTCGGCAGTCTTCGTAACTTCATTACTTCCTTTCTTTATTCGTCCATTTGAATTGGACTGAATCATTTCATAAATCTTGTCTGATATCTCTGTTGGGGTTTCAAATCGCACGTGTACACTCATCGGAATCGCTCCATCCTCATGTTAAGGGGCAACCATGCGCACATACTCCAGAATATAAACGCGCCGGACGATATTGGCCAGTCTAATTATTGGTGTAAAGCAATAAAACACTCGAAGAACAGTAAAGTAAACAGGCCGCTAAGAGCCATTAATTACCATTGTAAGGTTGTGAATAACTGCTTTACCCCTCTGGCCAAGGCTGGGCCGCCGGGTATGACGTCTCGAGGGTTTGCCAGCGAACTAGTTGCATGGACGCCGTCAACATATCTTACAAGTCTTGCAACTGCTCCTCCAGTAAACAAACCATGCGAACACGCGGCATGAACTTGAACTGCGCCTTGACTTCTTAGCGCATCGGCGGCTCGACAGATTGTACCGCCAGTTGCAATCATGTCGTCAACAATTGCGACAACTTTGCCTTCAACATCAAGGTCCTTGGCTTTGTGGACTATTGTGTGCGCATCAATTCTAGTCTTTTCCAGGTATGAAAATTGGCACCCAATTTCTCTAGCTACTTCTGAGGCTCTCTCAATCGCACCCTTGTCAGGGGAAAGAATGAAGTCTGGCTTGATATCTTTTTGCAGGTGTTTTGCTAATTCCGGCATAGCAGAAGTAAAGGCAACAGGAACCGACAAACCTTCTAGCACTTTTGGAGCATGAAGATCAAACACAATAATTCCATCACATCTTGAGGCTAACAAGTTAGCAATCGCCCGAGCAGAAACAGCTTCTCCCGGTCTAAACCTCTTATCTTGCCTAGAATATCCAAAATATGGGATGGCAAGTAATACTCCAGGGCCCACGTCATCCAGTGATTGCGGTCCAATTTCTCTTAGGTTTTGCAAATTACCTGTTCTTACATCCTTAATCGCTTCAAGCATTAATAGTGTTTCAATAATTCCCGAATCCGGAAATGTGTTGGATACTAGGACTACAGGTTCGGTTCTAATTGATTCAATCACTTCATCAGGTATTCGAATATATCCTTCAGTGTCGGGGAATCTTCTAGTTTCAATAGAAAAATGTGGCCAATTTAGTTCTTCAGCAAGTTGTTTTGCCATTACTTCAGCATTGCTTCCAGATAATACGACCATGAGCTCCGCCTGTTGGTGGGTTGTTGGAGGTTGTTCATGTTCTTTTGGTGTAAAACCAATAGTAATGGTGCGCGAGGCAGGACTTGAACCTGCGACCTCCCGGTTATCAGCCGGGTGCTCTAACCGACTAAGCTACCCGCGCAAAGGCAGTCCGCCGTCTAACCCCTCCGTCATAATAGTGACGGAATAAGGTCCAGCCAGTTTTAGATAAATTTTACTCTTCATTAATCTCATTTATTGAGATGTAAGAAGGCAACTGAAGCACTTTTTCAAAGGTTCTAGATAGAACTACTTCATCAAGACGCTCTCTTGTTCTTGAAAATGCGGTTATTGGTATTCGGAGCTCGTCTTCAACTGCGAAATCTTTCTGAATCCCCAGGCGAGTTTTCACGATTACGCCTTTGTATGTTCTCTTAATTTTGAACAGTTTGGTAATGACTCCAATTTCTCTTCCTTGATTATCCAACACAGCCCGGTCTAACATTTCATCCGGGGCATACAATTTTTCGTCAATCCTGACGGTATTTCGCCACCTTCGTTGAAGTTCTCTCATCGATTTTGAAAGTTTAACAGTTCCATCATTTCTGATACTATGTACTAGTTCTTTTGGCAAAGGCGCTAATTCTGCTGGCTTTCTCATGTATTCATCTGCGACATCAGATTCAACTTGGATGCGCATAGATCTAACTCTTGCTTCATTAGGGTGATGTCTTTCTCCAACGATCGTACCTACTTTTTTATCATTCACATATACATCTCTTTGGAGTAACTCCTGGATGTTGTATTTTTCATTCTTCATTTTTCCCATCTCTCTCCCGGCTTTTGACTCCGGTTATTTCAATCTCTGCATTGGGGGGTCTTATACTATTGGGTGTAAAATAAGCGAAAAGCAATTGGAAGTGTCGTATAATATATCCATTTTCAATTGAAATAGCGAAATAAATTCAATTTTTATGAATGTCGTATAATCTTTTTTTTTATATAGTTAGTATTTTTGCCACTTACCATATTTTTTTATTCTTATATATAATTAGAATTATTTTCATCAGCTATTCGTTGGGCTTTTGTGGAGTGGATAGTTTGACCTCAGATCATCACAAGTACCGAAATTTTCTAATTGCATTTTCAAATTTACAATTGAATAATTATATTTATCAATAGCGGTCTATTAATGTCCAAAGACTATCTGGGAGAGTCCATGGAACCTGGTCGCATCATTCACTTAACAGGGGAATTAGACGGGTTGGGAATTGATTTAATCACTAAATTAATCCATGAGGGGTTTGAAGTGACTCTACAAAAAGAACATCTAGATAGGATCTCGAATATACTTAGGTTAGAACTCACACATCTGTCTGCGGGTGTAAAGTTGTTTGATTCAGGTAGTCTAAGTTCCAAAGACCTCTTAGTTCATCTATCACCAAATCATGAAGTCGGTGATTTAGTCGTGGAAATCGCCAGTTCATGCCCTTCCATTGTAGTAGCTACAGGATTAAATCCCGACATGAATTATTTTCACTTCTCTGATACCGTTATCAACCTCCACGACTTGATTCCTAGTGTTGATTCTGATAACTTCCTTTCAAACAATCTTGATGCAATATTAGAATCATGTTACCAAGGCCAACAAGAGAGAAGTCTTTCCGACTTACCTGTAAGGTACTGGTGGTTATCGCAACAAGATGCCGTTACAGGTCTTGTTGGATTTGTTAAATGCCCGTCCTTGCCCAAAGGAATAATCGCTATGTGTGGCCGCAGAGAATGGAGCCTAAATGACACATATGATCAATTAAACATGCTTTACCAGAGAACTCTAGCAGGTGCAAGTGGGCATTTCTCCTCTACCCACCTAAAACAGAGTCCGGTAATTGGTGCAGGGGTAAAACCAGTGGGGGAAATAATCGCTGGTAAAAGGCCTGATTTATCTCAACTTCACGAAATTATGCTTGAATCTAATGCGGATGGCTGGCGCCCCTTAGTGCCGCTAAGAACTTCTTTGATGTATTATCTTGCAGCTAAGTTGGAATAATTACAAGGTTTGTGGGCCGCCATCCGGTATAACTGTTAAACTTGTCAAGTTGCCAAACAAAGTAGGTCCATTGGTTAGCGTTCCAAAGATGCCTGTGTCACCGTTAGGATTGTGCGATAGTGCCAACCAAGGTCGGCCATATGCGTCAATTTGCATATCGATAAAATCGCCAAAACCGCCACAACGTTCGTAGCCACAGGTTGGGCTTGCATTATCTAGAGGGTCATCATTAGTATTAACCTGCACCGTAGTAATTAGTGGTGTTTCATTAAAGGCATCAGTCATCACTGAAATGTACCCGTCCCACAGTCCATCACCATCTTCTCCTATGTAGCCAAACGCAACTCTGCCAGGATCACCAGCAATAACAACAGGGAAGCCAGTGCCTTGTAAGTGACTTGGAGCAATCATTACTGCGTCTGACCATGTTTCAGCATGATCTAAGGAATATGAAAAGTAAGGCAAATTATCTATCCCCATCCACATTGCGTATACATTGCTTTCACTATCGGTGTCTACTTGTGCCTCTTCCGCATTCCAGGTATCTGCAGTACCAGATTCTTCAGTTGGCAGTACATGTTCAGACCAAGTTAGTGCCCCATCTTCGGTTTTGTACATCGAATAACCTTCTCCATTACAACCAATTTGACCACGATAGAAATTACCATTATCAGCACCAATTAGGTGGGCGGATAGCCCGCCACTTTGGCAATCAACGGGTGCTCCAGGCAATTCAGGTCCCCAAGTGAACCCACCATCTTGACTTGCTGAACATAACGGTGCTGGATAATTACCGTTGATACAGAATACCCATAGGGTTTCATGAAGTATGCCGCCATAAGGTGAGGAAGCAATTGTTTGATGATCTTGAACCGAATATCCAGTCGCAATAGATGGTCCAACCCATGATGCGCCTTCATCATCAGACCACTCAACAGTCATTCCTCCTAAAGCATGCATGTCGAATTTCATAATCCTATCAGTCCATGGGTCAACATAGACATAAGGGTCATTAGAATTAGCAACAGGAGGTTGGGCGCCGTAGACATCTTGGCAACTATAATCAGCAATAGAAGCCATTTCAACCATATTGCTACATTGAACAATAGCGGTTGACCCAGCATTCCCATTACCCCAGCTGGTGATGTATAGGTTACCTGTTGAGGTAATACCCATGGTTGGCTCGAAAGTCGACATACCGATTCCATAATACGAAGAACTGGCGTAATAGGGGATATTATTCTCCCCAAGGGCTGTGGTATTGTTCATGGCATTCATGCCTCCTGGATAATGATACCAAGTTCTGCCATCAAGCATGTCTTCAAAATCAAAATATTCTGAAGTCTCTTCGACAATAATAACTTCTTCCTCGCCAAAACACCCGGACAGAGATAATACACCCATCATTAAAATTACCATTATAGCATTCGTTTTCCTCATTTTATTCACTCCTAAATATATCAGCGCCAATTAGTGGCAGCAGTACGCTAGCATCACCTTCAACACACACGTTTGGTGCTTCAGGTCGCATTTTACCCCAAGATATTGCTTCTCTTAACCTTGCTCCAGATAAGCTTCCATCATGCTCTGGGGCAGTGGTAATGTATACTGCTGAATCTAGACCGCCTCGATATTGATTCCACCATATTACGTGGTGTTTAGAGATTCCACCCCCGATCATCAGTGCATTGGAAACTTCTACATCCCATGTCAAATCGCTCATTACTTGTTCATCAGCAAGAGTGTCGATATGGAAGTCACGATGCTTTTGTCTAAACATGAATAGCTGAGCTCCAATCGAGCCATCCGTAATCCCTGGGATACAGACAGGAATTTTATTTTTCCAAGCCCAGTAGATAAGTGAGTCTTCTTTACCTAGCCTCTTGCCAAGTTCCCAAACCAAATGAATTGACCCAAAACCGATCCAGGCATCTGCGCCAGTGAGTCCAGTTTCTTCTAAGCGAGATTGGTATATGTCTTCTAAAGCAGGCATTACAACCTCTTCGATTATTTCTCCATATGATGAGTTAGGTACTATCACGTTACCAAGTCTCATCAATGAATGCTCACCCAGTTCTACATCATCCAATTCAAATGAGCCGTGGTAGTAATTTTGGTAAGATCTTGCAATATCATGGTCAAGGGTCCCACAAGTAGTTGATACAACGTTGAACATCTTGTGTTTGATTGCTTCGACAAAGAAGCTTCTTGTTCCGGTTGCACACAAACATGCTGGGAAAGATAGCCAATTGGTTACTTTTGCAGCATCCCCAGATACGCCGTCTATCTCTGCTTTCATATCTTTGAGTATGTCTCTTGCCAAGGCCAACTTAGTGGCGGTAAATCCTCCAGCAGATGACATTTGGTCAATCAATGACTTGGGGCTACTTATGGCCGAGAAATCATAATCTGACACTGGGATGTCAAAGTCATCCGGAGTAATCGCCATGGTCATCCCAATTCTTGCTCAAACATGAATCTGTTCATGATTCAAAGTAGCTGTTCTAGGTGAAAAATTCGGTCTCTCAATTTAGCGGCTCGTTCAAAATCTAATTGTTTTGCAGCATTTTCCATCTCTGCCTTCAACTCAGTAAGAAGGTTGGATAATTGCTCAGGACTTAAGGTGTTCTTGGCATCATCTATTGCCATATTTTCCAATTCAAAATTCGAATTTTCAATTGGGCTTTTATTTTGATTAGTACTGCTCCATGAACCCGCACCCAAACCTAACTTATGAGCCCAATCTCCATCATTACGGCCACCTTTCTTACCTACTAAACGCTTGATTCCGGCCGAACTATCAGTTCCGGAAATGAAGTCTTCGTCTTTTGAGTACATTGCAGGCAATGCTTTGACAATGGTCTTTGGTGTAATCCCATGAATTTGGTTATATTTATCCTGGCGCTCTCTTCTTTCTAACGTCTGTTGAATCGCTGCTACCATCGCCGGCGACATCTTGTCAGCATAGAGAATAACTCTACCATTTTGGTTCCTCGCAGCCCTGCCAATAGTTTGCAGTAGGCTGCGCTCATTTCTCAAGAATCCCTGCTTGTCTGCATCGAATATCGCAACTAAACTTACCTCAGGAATATCAAGTCCTTCTCTAAGCAAATTGATTCCTACTATTACGTCAATATGGCCAATTCTTAATGCATTGATAATTTCAGAGCGTTCAATTGTATCAATTTCTGAGTGTAGGTGGTGAGACTTTATGCCCATGCTGTTGAGGTATTCAGAAACTTCCTCTGCAAATTTTATGGTCAAAACGGTAATCAAACAACGCTCATTTTTGGCAACCCGATCATTTATTTCTGAAAGAAGGTCGTTGACTTGACCTTCAGTGGAGCGAACTTCGATATTGGGGTCCAATAATCCAGTAGGGCGAATTTCCATCTTTGCGATGTGTTGAATTGATTGAATCATGTCATACATACTCTCTGCTTCTGGGTGTTTTTTACTAAGCGTTGGGGCGGCTGCACCGCCTTTAGATTGAGCATGCAGCAAACCATTAGGGATCTTTTGCTCGGTTATTTCACACAAATGTCGTAATTCACGCTCACCAGGGGTGGCAGACAAGTAGACCATTTGTGGCACAAGGGATTGAAATTCTGGTATCTTCAAAGGCCTGTTATCTGCTGCTGTAGGTAATCTAAATCCATGCTCTATGAGATTCTCTTTTCTTGCTCTGTCACCATGATACATCCCACCAACTTGGGGTAGGCTTACGTGTGATTCATCCATAATGACCAAGAATTTTTCAGGATTGCCATGAAACTGTTTTGCACAAGCTGCAAAGAAATCCAACAGACAATATGGGCGTTGCCCTCGCTCTCTGCCATCGAAATGTAATGAGTAATTTTCAATTGATTGACAATGTCCAATCTCCCTTAACATCTCTAAGTCATAGCGAGTTTTCTGCTCAATTCTGTGCGCCTCTAATTCTTTGCCAACACTTTTGAAATGAGCAATACGGCCGTCTAGTTCTGTTTCGATTGATTCCAAGGCGCTTTCAAACCGCTCTGGGCTAGTCATGAAGAATTCTTTCGGGTGTATCCATGCTTCATCTAGCGTATCTAGTACCTCCCATGAAACAGGATCACAAACCTGTATCTTGATAACGCCATCAAAATCAAATTGAATCCTCAAAGGGTCATCTCTTGAAGGCATCCAAACATCGAGAACCTCTCCTCTTAGCCGGCAACAACCTCTTGATAGATCAGTATTTGATCTAACATACTGCAGACCGATTAACTCCCTAAGTAAATCTGTAGGTTCGATTTGTTGGCCAATGTGGCACCTAACGTGCGACTCTAGGAAGGTTTCTGGCGGGTTTAGCCCATATATACAGGATACGGAAGAGACGATGACACAATCTGGCCGACTTACTAGTGAAGCAACGGTAGCGAACCTTTCCTGTTCTATCCGTTCATTTATTGATAATTCTTTATCGATGTATAAATCACGTTTAGGTAGATATGCTTCGGGTTGATAATAATCGTAGTGGGAGACAAAATAATCCACTGCATTTTCCGGAAAATATCCCGCCATTTCTTGATATAATTGTCTTGCTAAGGTCTTATTGTGGCTCATTATCAAGGTTGGTATATTCAACTTCTCGATTACTTGAGCCATAGCGAAGGTCTTGCCGCTACCAGTTACTCCCAGTAATACACAGCGTTCTTGAGAATTTTCCAATTGAGAAATCAATTTTTCAATTGCTTTTGGCTGATCGCCAGCAGGCTTAAATTCAGAGTGTAAGATAAATCGCTTTTTATCCGGTCTTAGATGTTCTAACGCAGCACCTTCAAGCGCTTTTGAGAGGTCAAAGGGATCTCTCAAATCGAGATCAGCATCCTCGATATCCTGATTAGCGATTGCTTCGAATTCACCGCTATCGTCCCAATCGCCTGACATTTCACTCCCCCGTTGGTCTAAACTAGCGGCGAATGGTTTTGAATTATGGTATTGGTTAAGGCAAGTATAATCCACCGTTAACATGAATTATACTTCCGGTGATGTATGACGAGTCTTCACTGATCAAGAAAGCTATAGTTCCAGCCATATCTTCAGGAGTTCCGACTCTCTTGAGAGGTACTTGTTGTTCTCTTTGTTGCCGCTTTTCTGTAGAGTCACCAGCCAGTATTGCAGTATCAACATAGCCTGGGGCTAGTATGTTCACTCGTTTTCCCTCTGGCCCTAATTGTTGGGCTAAAGAACGAGCCCATACCGCGAGCGCTGCTTTTGAGGCTGAATAATCAGCACCGTGCGGCGAACCTCTAATGCCTAGTTGTGAGCCAACTACCACCATTCTGGCATTATCTGTCATGTGTGGTTGTACTGCTTTGTAAACTCCAACCGCGCCTTCGAAGTTAATGGCCATGGTATTTCTTAATGTTTCAATAGTCATTTGGTCTGCTGCGACTCGATGGTAAGCACCATGATTTAGAATTAAAACGTCTATTTTTCTTGCCATCCAAGGATGGATTCCGAGTAGCCCAACTTCTCCATCGTTGGCGCAATCGACCTTTAATGCAAGTGCATCATAACCGCTTTCGCGTATTTCAGCAACTAACATTTCTGCCGGTTGAGATGAGGTGTTGTAAGTTAGTAATACATCATAACCGTCTTGCGCAAGGCGTTTACAAGTAGCGGCACCAATTCCTTGACCCCCTCCAGTAACTAGGGCAACAGGGCGGCTCATAGCAGTGCTAAAGTGTCATTATCCATAACTTAAACGAATCATGAGAGGAATTGAGCAAGTTGTGGGGGCTGCCAGCCTTCAGGCTTGAGCACCTTGCCATCTTCCCGACGAATCACTTTACCATTGACTAATTTGGCCATATTTGATCGATGAACTTCATTAAATGCATCATCGTAGATATTCTGCATGCCGTGATTAATTATCGTTCCAGCAAGGATGTAACCAATATCAGCAAGTGCATCAAGGACTTCAACCAAATCTCCTGCTCTTGCCGCCTCGGCATATTCTTCAACTTCTTCTTTGAGTAATTTGATTCTTAGTTCAATCATTTCTTCAGGGCCTAAGTCAGGTTTGTCCAATTTAGGGATTTCAAAGGCCTCATTAAATTCAAGCAGTGATGCAACGATTGGGTTCATAAGTCGACTTAACCCTATGCAGCCCTTCAACATTTCATTTGCTAACTAATCATAATTCTCAATGTTAACAATTTAGTGCATTGATGGTATTTCTAAGGGTTATATCGAAGGGTAGCGTTGTGGTCGCCCGCATACACAAGGGTGGCCCATGTATACAGAGAAGGAGTTCCGGATACAGATAATACCACATACAAAGAATTTGTAAAGATGGCGACATGTTTAAACACGGTAAATGTCACGAAAATTTATGAGTAGACAGTTTCTTTCAACTTTTGTAATTTTATTAATTTTTATTGCCCCACTTGTATCATCCGAATCCAATTCGGATTTTACAGTGGATAACAAAGAACCAGAAATGACCACAGGAGATTATTTTCTCTATGATTTAGATATGACTGGGATGCTAGATTCAATGGAAGATGAGGATATTGATGAAGTATTGGAAAATAGTAACTCAGGTATGCGAATGGAGTATGGGGGTGACTCATGCCTTCAAACTGGTTGGGATGATTGCGGGATTGGATTGATGACTTGGGAAGTAAACCTAACTGTGATCTTTTCAGAAGGCAGTGGAATCGACAATGATAGAATGGTTATGTTGATGAAGATAGAGACGACGACCGTTTTTGCAGAAACAAAGAGTCAGGATACTACCGTTCAAACAATTGATTCTTGGTTTACTATTGATAATGAACCCTATCACCAAGAAATCGTGATGACGGAAGTTTCTGTGGACACAACAGAAAGCGTCGAGCCAGAGTCAGTAAAGGTTGGAGATACATGGACAACAGAACATGTTATTGAAACAACCTACAATGAAAAGTCGAGAATGAACGGTGAGGCTTGGGAGCATGAAGAGGAAATAGTCGAGACAGACAATACAACCACTAACTATAACGCTGAGAGTATTTCCAATGTTTATGTTGTTAATACTACATATCAAACCATGAAAATTAAGGAGGTCGAGATGGGGTCTGAAGCAATGGGTTATAGCTACATTGCAGATTCTGGGATGCCCATTAAGACGGAGTATTATGAAGAAGGTTCACTTCAAATGATTGCTACTTTATCAGAATATAGTTGGACTAATGAACCCAGTCAGTCTTCTGAAACCGATTTAAATGAAGAGAGTGTTTTGCCTGGTTTTACGATGGTGTCTGTAATGACATCATCTGTTTTAGCCGTGTATTTTGTTGCTAGAAAGCAATAGTATGCAGACTTTTTAGAAAGAGTTGCTTGAACGAATATGATTGTTTTAGGTGCGGAGCAAAGGGTTAATGCACAATGCCCTTGTATTCAGATTATCCAAATTAATGGGTTTGCAGTGGGCCATATACATCGCTAGGCATATGCGCATTGAAGGGCCCCCTTGTAGTCAACTTGATTGAAACTAATTTGTTTCATTTATTCAATACTAAACAAAATAAATGTAGCCCTAAAAGTTATGTCTAAGAGTTTAGAACGATGTTTATGCAGCCTGGGCCTCAGCCT
>QXXX01000018.1:0-1648 GCA_009887195.1 Candidatus Poseidoniales archaeon
CCATCTCCATCAGTATCTGATTTTCGAGGGTCAAGATAAGAACGGAATCCTTCACCATCAACAACACCAGTTAGGCCCCGTAAGAAACCTGGATCTGTACATTCAGCAGGATAAGGCCAACAATACTCTTCTGTAGAATTCAAACCGTCCTTGTCCACATCAAGTATTGCATCAGAGGCGTCATCTTTATCCATGCCTTCCATCGAGTAACCTCTGCCATCAATAGCAGTAGAATTAATCCATTCCGAAAAGATATCTTCGTGAACATCAGGAATTCCATCACCATCTGAGTCAGTAGTTGGTGGTCGTTCTTGATTAGTATCATCTGGATGAACATTTGATACTGGAGATATAGCTGGGAATTGTGACATAAATAGCAGACTGATAACCACTGCCAGAGTAGTAAGCAGTGTAGATTGACTTCGACGCATGCCTTCACCTGTCACGAAGTATAGCCTTCGCATTTGCTGTCTCTCCAACTACACTTAAGAGTATGATGGAGTGATGTTCCGACATTGACTCAGTTGGTGAGGTGAAGAATTACTCAAATTCCAACTATTTTGGTAATTGCAAGCGGTTTGTTCAATACCTTTCCGCGACCGGAGTAGAATATCACCATGACATTACGAATTACTCACTTAGGAACAGGTAGCCGAGGCAACTCCACGCTGCTTGAAACTAGTGAAGTCAAGGTATTAGTTGATCTGGGATTTAGTGGAGCCCAGTTGCAAAAGCGATTAGCCATGCTCAACATCACGCCAGAAGAAATTGATTGTGCTCTGATAAGTCACCACCATGGTGACCATGGTGGTGGAGCAAATATCGCACAACGTAAATGGGGGATGAACATTTTGGCTAATGAAAGAACTGCGCAGGAATTGGATTTAGACCCAAAGTTAACGTCATACTTTGGACCTTTGGACGTCATTAGAATTGGTGACCAGTTGTCAATTCTAACTGTCCCAGTCCCTCATTCTGGTTCTGAGAATGTTGCCTTTGTAGCGAGTTACGGTGGAGAAAGGGCAGCGATAATTACTGATTTGGGATCTTGGACAGATGAACTGATCAAGCATGTCTACGGTTGTGAGCACATTTCGATCGAAGCCAACTATGATGATCAAAAATTAAACTCAGGACCGTACCCTTATTCTTTGAAGGAGAGAATTCGGGGCAGAGGCGGTCACTTATCTAACAATCAAACCGGGCAATTTTTAGCCCAAGTAAGTACCAAAAATACCCGCAACATAATTTTAACACACTTAAGCGAAAAAAATAATTCACCACACCTTGCAGAGTCTACTGTACTATACTACATCTCAGAACTTTTTGAAGGAGACATTTTCATCTCGTCACAAGACGGACCGGAAATGACCCACTATATCGGAGAAAATGATATCGAAAATCTTACACCCACCAAACTAAATCGAGTCGAGATTGACTAAAATTTAGCCGGATTTAGGTCAATACCTAAATGATACCGAAGTATGAGAGGTTTGTGCCAACTAGCAGACGCTACATATCAGGACCCCGGAGACGGGAAAATGAAGATGGCGTGAGCGAGGTCCTTGGCGTAATAATGATGCTCGCTATGGTTATTACAATCATGGGCGGTGTTTGGGTATTTTTGAATCCATATATCGCTGATTTT
>QXXX01000018.1:1661-2835 GCA_009887195.1 Candidatus Poseidoniales archaeon
ACCAACTGGAACGCAGCAAATGGCATAGCAGATCGCTTAGAAGATCGGATAGATGTCGCTTCAGAGGCACCCGAAGGGACTGGTATCCGCCATAGTTTACAGATGCGAACCTCGCTTTTACAAGGAGTCAGTAATCTCGAGCATTGGGTAATAAGTGCTGATTTGACACCTTCCGAAGTAGTTAATATTGGACAATATAGTAATAATTCGTTTGTGATAACCAGTATTAACCAAACTGCAGCAAAAGTCACAATAACAACAGAAAATAGTGAATTCACTCAATTGATAAGCGCCACCAGTGGATTAGTCGAACATAATATGCAACTAGGTGAATGGTATATTATCACTATTTTTAACGATAATGATGAGCCAATTCATCGCAGCATCAAATATTCATTATCTGGACTGCGTTTAATCACTAGCCTAGGCAATGGTGAGCATGAAATATATCTTATCAACAATGCTAGAATTGAACACTTTGCTGATTCAGCTTGGGAAATTAGTCAGTTTCCAAGAATAGAATTTGACGAACTTGCCACTGGAGGTACAAGATTATCCATGGTACTAACTAATGTGGTAGTTAACGGAAGTATAGGCAATGCTAATCAACTTGGCATTGATATTATTTCAGCAGGATCAATGAGCCCATTTTCGGGAGAATGTTTCAATATCAGGTATGCGACTACAAACTCTGTATCTCCCGTCATCAGTCCACAATATGATGATTTGTGGTTGAACTCGTATGCATTAAACAGGGCATCTGGAACCCTTGATTCCTATGTAGGATTGTCACCATTTGAAAGAGCAAGTGGGATTGATGGAATTAGTGTAAATTCTTTAGGTCAATCGGTATTTTTTGATGTAACTATTAATCAGGTGGTTTTGGAAAGATGAAACAGAACCTATGCCGAAATGAGGAGTCTGTATCTGCAGCCATTGCCACAGTGCTATTGTTTGGCGGAGTTGTTTCAATTATCGGCTTGATGTTAGTATCAATGCTGCCAATCATCGAAGAATTAGAGGGTTCAATAGAGCGAGATGACATGTCTTCACAAATGATGATCTTATCACAACAAACTGAAATTTTAAGCGAACATGGGATGCCTGGAGATTCTACTGAAATTGACCTAATACCAATTGATGGAACCCTTTCTTGGGACACAACTAGGGGAGG
>QXXX01000019.1 GCA_009887195.1 Candidatus Poseidoniales archaeon
CAAGTCGATTTAGTAGTCATTGGCTGTCCACAAGCTAGTATTGAAGAAATCCGCCGCACAGCATCAGCAGTACGTTCATATGCTGAAATGGGCGCTAGAATACCTGACAATAGATTATGGCTATTTACCAGCGGTGAAAATTATCAACTTGCGGTTGATGATGGTAGTGTCGACCTATTGGAAGACGCAGGAGTTGTGATTCTCAAAGACACTTGCCCAGAGGTTACGCCTTACAATCGCAATAAATACAATCATCTGCTAACAAATTCTCTAAAAGCCGAGCATTACTTGACTAGTGGACTAAATCGTATTCCAACTAGTGTGATGTCAATACAAGATTGTGTGGCTCATGCCTTTGACCCCACCCTTTCTGCAGGGCAACGCCCAACGCTGTCAGCCAAAGCTCAACCACAACATCAATCTTCGAAAATAACCCAACACGGCAATTATACTGCAACGGGTAACGGTTTGTCATCGCAGGGTGATTTTGTGGTAACAGGTAAAGCAATGTCCACAGATGTAGCAATCACCTATCTTGGCTATGTTAATCGAGATTCAGGCGTTATTGAAGAGACGGGACATCCTCTTGACGGCCAAGCGATAGAAGATACGATTCTAATTTATCCAAAGGGCTCTGGTTCTACAGTTGCTCCATATGTGTTGATGGGCTTGATTTATACTGGTAAAGGCCCAAAAGCCATAGTCAATCGAGATGTTTGTTCACTAACTATACCGGCTTGTTCATTGCTTGATTTGCCTTATTCTCACGGTTTTGCCACAGATCCTTGTATGGAAATAAACACTGGTGATTTGGTAGAATTGCGCAAAGTAGGCGATCAAGTTACCATTACTGTACTAGAAAGAGTTGAATGATGTCATGTCCGCTCAACGTATCTTAGTCACCGGTGGTGCCGGTTTCATTGGCTCTTCACTGTGTGAAAGGTTAGTCCAACAGGGTCACAGTGTTGTTGCTTTGGATTCTATGTTTAGAGGGGATGAGGCTAATCTTGACGGAATAATTGGCGAAGAAAACTTTTCGCTTTATGCTGGTGATGTTCGAGATGTTGATGATCTAGATGCATGTGTTGAGGCGATGGGTGGCCTAGATATCATCTATCATTTAGCAGCAATAAATGGTACTAAATGGTTTCATGAAGCAGCACACTCAGTTATTGATGTCAACATCAATGGCACGTTAAGGACTCTTGAATTAGCCATGGCTAACGATGCTAGGTATATTTTTGCTTCATCACCAGAAGCCTTTGGTGAGCCAGACTCTCAACCAATAACCGATGGTGATAAAATGATTTTTTCTAATCCCGCTCAACATCAACGCCATTCCTATGGCGGCAGTAAGTATCTTGGCGAAGTTGCTAGTCAACATGCCGCTAGAGAAGGTCTTGACGTTAGAATCGTTAGACCATTCAATGCATATGGTCCACGCCTTTGTGGAGATGATTACGGTCAAGTGATTGGGATATTTTTTCAAAACATCCTTGAAGGCGCTGATTTGACTGTTCATGGTAACGGGAGTCAGACTAGAAGTTTCACGTGGATTGACGATGTAGTTGATGGTTTTGTTAACGCAGGGGAAGTAAATTCAAGTCCTAATATGGTGTTTAATATCGGGTCTACCGAAGAAATTTCAATTCTTGATTTAGCTGCTAAAATTGCTAAATTTTCTCCTAGTGGGGCTGAAGTGGTCCATGGGGAAGGTTACTTTGGCGATTCTAATCGACGACTCCCAGACATAAGTCGAGCAGTCGAGTTGCTAAATTGGCATTCAAAGGTGTCTCTTGATGATGGTCTTCAATTGATGTGGGACGTTTTGACTACTTAGGGCCGTAGTGTTTGTCAACTTTTTTTGACCACAAACTAGGTGCAGGCATTATGTTGTCCATGCCGTGCTGAGTCAGCACATCAAGGCCTTGCTGTGGGATTTTATCACTTGAAGTCCAAACATGCTTAACTTGCATTACAGCTAATCTGGCAACAGCACCTGGTAATTCTTTTTCTTCCACTAATTCTACTTCGATCGCCGCAATCGCTTGCTGGATTAGTAACTCATTCTCGTCATGAGGGGTAAGGTCAACTAAATCCCATTCGCTATCTTCTGGCGGTATTGGACTACCTGCTAAGTCAATCCAATCAACTGCTTGCAGGGTGCTTGGCATCACGTGTAGAATTGCAGTACCGGTCTTACGCATGTTTAGTAAAGTGCCACGGTATTCTTTTTGCTTGTTCTTGCTAAATGAGGCGATGAATAGTGGTGGGGTATTTGATACGCCCATGACAGAGGTAAGGGGTGCTAGATTTTTGATCCCATTCTCATCGATTGTTGAGGCAAGAATTAGTGGACGTGGTGAGACAATACCGGCTAACCATGCAGACCGCTCGGGGTGGCTCATGTCCATTATGTCGATGCGCTTTGCTTTGGTCAAATCTTTACGGCTTTCTGTTTCAAACCACGAATCTAATTTTCCCGTATGTACTTCGTCTAAGGCATGTTGGGTGAATTCGATGTAGGTTTCCCAAGCGGGAATCAATTCATGTTCTCCTCTTGACCGCTTTCTTTCAATAGAGTCATTTGCGTATTTTATGCATTTGACAAGAAACTCTGCCACTACGCCTTTTCTATCCATATTGTTCCCGCCTAATTGTTCAACCATATCATCGCTTGGACTCGTAATCACTGCGCTTCATCATAAATTTAGCAGGGTTGCCGGCCCAAACTTCCTCTTCAGGCAAGTGTTTGGTCAATACAGCTCCCGCAGCAAGCACGGAGTTTTTGCCAACATCACAACCGGGAACCACCGTGGCATTCCCGCCAATTACTGCGCCGTCATGGACATTGATTGGTTGCCACAATGCCTTATCTCCTGATGGAGGATAACGGTCGTTGAGCAAGGTAGCATTAGGTCCAACAAATACTTGGTTACCAAGTATACAGCCATCAGCAATGTATGCACCGCCTTGAATGCGGCACTCATCGCCCATCGTCACATTTCGGCCAATGTGGGCTAGAGAGCCGATGGAGCAATTACTGCCAACTTCAAGGTTAACTCCAATAGTACATGGCGACCAAGCAACGCTGTGGTTGCCAAGGTCTATACGGACATTTTGGGGTAGGTTATCTGGCATTGTATCACTTACTCAATGCCTAGTTCACTCATTATTTTTGTAACATGTCCTTTTGATCTAACGCCATAGCCAACCCAAGAAAGGTTGCCGTCACTTCCAATGACGAAGGTAGAGCGTGAAGTGCCCATGTATTTCTTGCCGTACATGCTCTTTTCTCGCCACACGCCATATGACTGGTGTAGCGATAAATCTTCATCCATGAGCAGGGGGAAATTTAGCTCCTGCTTGGCAATGAATTTGTCGTGTGATTTACCGGAATCTTTTGATACTCCAAGAACAACATAATCTCCTTGGTTTAATCTAGCCATCGAATCTCTAAAATCGCATGCTTGGGTAGTGCATCCCGGTGTAGAATCCTTGGGGTAAAAATACAAGATGACGTTTTTTCCATCAGCCATATACTGTTCTAAATCATGTTCATTGCCCACAGAATCAAGGCAGGAAAATCTTGGTGCAGACTGGCCGGTTTCTAAGTTTATATCTTCGCTCATACCTCAAACCTAGAGCACATTATTGATGAATTATTGCATCAAATCATATTTTATCTTGATTTCAGTAAAAAAACCAAATTTCGTCATCTTAAAAGATGTAAAATATCAAGTAGTCACCTTTTTATACGCTTTGCATAGTAATCTAGCCGTTTCGGGTAGGTGTGCTATAGTTGACCGATTCTTTGAATAACTGCCTAGTGGAACGGTGACTATGGTAGGGCTACGTCTGTCTCGTCGAGCCCGCAAGTTTTTGAAGAAAATTCAAAGAGCGCCAGGCAAATATGAGTTGCAAGAAGCAGCCTCAGGCATCCAAACTGAACTTGACAAAAGGAATATTTCCTACGATGAGGCCCTTACTCTTGGTAATATTATCCAACACCGAGCAGATCAATTCGTCGATGATGACACAATCGTCTATGCTATATCGGACCGAGATGCTTACCGCAGAACTTTAGAATTATACCTAAGAGATGCTTTGCTGACTAGGACAGAGCAACTGTTACTCTGGGAGGAGCGTCGCCGCCTTGGAATAAGTGAACAAGATCATAATCGTTTGCTAGAGCAACTACTTGCCCAATGGAAAAAGCAAGGTAAGAAAGTCAATATTGACAGTTTTGAAGCCCCAAGTGGAGGTGAGGTTTCTGCTTAATCGCAACAAATCAACCATCGCAGCAGTAATGTTGCTGTTGCTAGTTGCTCCTATGGTTGCGCCGTTAACTTCGGCAAATGGCTCTGCTGGCGCTCGCAGCTCCCCAGATTTCAGCATCAATTCATTCACTCTAGACGGAGCAGGTTCAGTGCAATCTGGTGTCAATATATTTGTCGAGAATGCAACTCATTCAGCAAGAATAGTCGTAGCCAACACTGGTTCTACCTCAGACACAGTAATAGTGTCATTATTTCATCAAGGATCTCCAGCTGCTGGAAAGACCTTGGTGACCTCACTTGAAATCGGCCCCATTAATCCAGGGACAGCCTCTAATCCTGTGCTATTCCAATGGACTGCCACGCCCGGTGACGGACAGTCGATCTACGCCGAGGTATTCTCGCTAAATGATCCTAATTCTGCGAACGATGACCGCCGAATAAATTTCGATGTCAAAAGCCCGGTGTACATGGTTGGAACAGTACTTGATGATTCCGTGCCTCAACCTGCCTCGGGGCAAACTAATGCAATGGTAGAAAATGGTATGCAACAAATTAACGCTACCGTAATCAACGAGGGCGTCAGGGACATCACTGCTAACCTTGAACTAGCCTTTGCTGAAGTAGCCAACCCAGCCAATACAATGACGTTTTATTCTGGCGAGCAAATAATCAGTCCAGGTTCATTATTTATCCCAGCAGTTACTGATAATCTAACAGCCAATTACAACTCAGGTCTAATGACTGGAGTATGGGAATTGACCGCTTCGGTAATTTTCAACGGAACTGGCGGTTGGACTGAAACAGACTTAATCAGTACCTCAAACATAAAATTCTCGGATTTCATTGCGACATTGTCCACTCCATCCGATCGCACTACAGAGCCTGGACTCACAACAACTCTTACCTTCATAGTCACTAATTTAGGCGCACAATCTGATTCTTTCCAAATCGGTATATCTAGCACAATGGGTTGGGCAGACCTTGGACAAAACGGTGGCTCAACACCTGTATTTTCACAAGGGTCGTCCGAAACAATTCTTGTCCCGGTATCCGTACCGTCCTCGGCATCAAGGTCAGAGATAGATACAATCACGCTCACATTGACTTCCATTGGCGACCCACAAGTGCCAAGTTACTCTCTCTCATCAACTGCTAGAGTCATGGCTGGAGAATTGTATCAAGCAACAATTACCATGCCAACAACAACCACTATGGTGACGCCAGGTCAAAGCATTTCCTTTAATTCAACAATTTCCAATATTGGTAATGTACCTGGCACCTTTGACTTGGTTGCTGGACTATCAGTGACCTCCTCAAATTGGCAAGTTACTCTTTCAGATTCAACAACTCCATTGATTAACAATACAGATTCAGGTATTTTTGGAGTCAACATCACTGTACCTCCGATACAAATGCCGCTTGACCCCAGTGACTACAATAGAGCAGGCGATGTTCTAAGTGTGTGGGTTCAAGCAACTCCATCAGGCGGAGGCGTACCAGTCACTCAAACTAGCCCGCTAGAAGTTAGACCAGTAATTGTGGTTGATCCAGGCCTCGAACAAGAGCATATTCAACTGACTGTTGAAGATGTGATTGCCGCAAAGAACGGTCAAGGCGTAGACTTGCCAAGAGCAATGGAAGTCGAAGTTAGACACAATTTAGACGGCACCATTACCAATACAATTGATACAGTCTTGTCAGTTGGCAATCTAACCTTCACTCCATCCAACAGTGGCGGCTTCTCAGAATCCGACCGCTGGTCTGCCAACGTTTCACCAGCAACTTTCTCTGGTTTGTCTCTTGGTGATGTCCAATCAGCTGCCCTAGGCATCCAAGGTCCTGCCGACGATTATCCGTTAGCCGGAATAATTTCGATACCAGTTATTGCTACTCCTACTTTGGTAGGTCCACCGATCCCTAATGTGGAAGTCGTACCTGTTGAGAGGAATATCACTATCGGAGTCCCAACTATTCAAGGGGCGGCCATAATCGACCAAGGTCCATTTGATGTGCCCCTTGGCGAAGAAACGCCAATTGATTTGTTAATTGCTAACACTGGAAATGACCTAACGTCTTATCGTTTGTCTATTTTAGATGATCTTCCAGACGGTTGGGTTACCTCAGTTAACACAACTACTGTTACTTCGGATACCATTCTTGATTTGTCAGCAGATGTTGCAGATTATCCATCACAAGGCAACTCTCACATGAGAGATTTCCAATTGAAGGTGACAACTGACCCATTAGCAGAAGCCTACTCTTTCCAAAATGTTAACATCAAAGTTGAAGATAGCAGCACAGGATTACTAATTGATGTCTTGCCAGTGTCAATAAGAGTCGGTCCATATGTCAACGCATCTTTGAGTCCGACAAATCAAACAGTTGACCTCAATACTACACTATCCGAAACTCCGCTTACCAGAGTTTATGTCACCAATACTGGTAATACTCCAACAACTTACTCATTGTGGCTTGATGAATCTCAAGGCGGCGATGTTGACTTTAGTTTAGAAAGTCCAAATCAAATTTTAGTTGCGCCAGGATTTACTGACTCAGTAAAGATAAGGCTGGCCGCAAATGCCGATGCTGATTCCGATGCATTCTACATGGCCACGTTATGGGTCTCAACTGATACTGGAGTAAACCTGAGTGCTAATGTTGTGGCCAATGTGAGTGAACAACGCTCGCTAACTATCGATGCGCCAAATCAGATTGGCGTCTTGCCTGGGCAAGATCAAACAATTAATTTCACAGTAACGAACTCTGGTAACTTAGAGGAATCTTTTGATGTTGAAGTGGCAGTAGATGGTGGTTGGGTAGTTGTACCAGCATCACAAACAATGACCCTGCCCATAGATGAAGCAATCCAAGGCAGCGTAATTGTTAGCATCCCTGAGTTAGGTGACGGTATTAGTTTAGATGATGGTTCAGTCCACAATCTGACTATTAGGTTGGTAGACCCGGTAACAGAGTTAACCGCAGGCGTTAGCATTGTCAGAATGCTAATCTCACCAATGTTCATCTTAGATACTATTGAGTGGCAAGAAGAGATGCTCTATCACCGTCAATGGGACCGAACATTCACCGCCACGATAGTCAACATGGGCAATCGTGACGTCACCGCTGACCTAGCGTACGAGGTTAACAAGCCAGGTGGCGTAGCAGCCAGTACAGAGTGGTCAGTGCAATCGGATGCACCTACCACGCTTAATATGCCAGTCGGGCAAAATATATCTTTCCAATTTACCGTCAGTGGCCAAGAATTAAGTCCAGACCTTGACCTTACAGCCCTGCTTTCTATTCACATTACTCCTCAGGATGTCGGAGTTGATGGTGAGGGTTATCTCAATTCAACATTGAAGATGTCCAGATTCTTTGAGGCTAGTGACTTTGATCTGAAGCCAGATGAAACAGATGGACCAATGACCGTCAACATCGTCTACTCACACATACCACGAGGCCCTTCTAATGCTGTGGCTTACGAATTAGAATTATGTGAAGCTACAAGGTTATTCAATTTCAACACCGCAGGCTTGGAAGAATCGCTCTACCCATGGACTTTCACTTTAGTAGTCGATGAGACCACATCCGTACCTCTGTCACTTTCTCCTGAAGATTGTGGCTCAGGCTCAGCTGGAAGTGATTCTAGAATTCAATTGCCGCTTAGAGAAGCTTGGGATGTAAGTGACCCATTACAGATTATTGTTGATGCACCAAACCGGCCTAATATCATCACAGAAGATGGCTGGGATATGACCTTCAGGCTATTCCATCCAACAGAAAATAACGGTTATACCGTTTACGATGAGGCAACTTTCACCTTCCAGTTAGATGTATTTGCTGACCCAAGTGTGGCCGAAGTTTGGATTAGTGAAGGGACGATGGAAGAAGGGACAGAGGCAACAGTTAGTGCTAGAATCCGTAACGATGGAACAGCATTAGCCTTGTTCTTCATGGTGGATTTAGAGTGCTCAGGCTCAACTATCAATAACCAGGTAGACCCAATAGCACTGCTTGGTCCAAATGAGGAAGTTGTAGTCAAGTGGGAAATAACTTCTGAAACCATCGAATGGTGGAAGCAATCTATCGACGGAACTTGTATCGTGGCCATAGATGCAAATATGTTGTCAAAGAATGTCGAAGGAAATGATCGCTACGTCTACAAAGATGAAGTTTATTCATGGTCACCTGGCCAATCTTCCACATTTGTCCTGTTCATCATCTTCGGATTGCTGTCCCTAGTGCTAGGGCGTTTGAACGGGCAAAACGAAAAGTTCCGCTTGTTCTCAGTTTATGCTGGATTGTTAGCCCTTGGATTTGCTTTCCACTTATTCAACATAATTTATTGGGGCCCACTTGTACTAGGACTTTCAGCACTTTGGCTGTGGCGTAAAACTTGGTTAAGTACTGATGAATTCAGATTAATCCATGAAGATTACCAAAGGGCGCGCAAAGGTGTATCTACTTTGTATGCCGACCATTTCCAAGCGTTGGCAGATAGTAGAAGGCAACTTAGAATTATTCTTGCCCTACCTGTTTTCGGTCTATTAGGCGTTGTTCTTGGTATACCTCCACAACTCGATACAGACCGCGATAATTTGCTTACATTAGCAGCTTATGTAGTGATTATTTCAGTTGGAGTATGGATTTTAGTACGCCGTGCAGATTCCATGTATGGCTCAATTTACGGACGCTTGACAGATATCGAAGTAAAGGCCACTAGAATCGAAAGAGATTTATCGGACCCGGCGCGATTATTACATGAGTTGGCCAACGATGGTATCAACCTCGACGCGATATTTGACGATATTAACAACGGGAATGAACTAGCAATAGATGAGGAGGTGAGAGAAGATGTCTGAAGAAAAGTCAGAGGAGTCTATCGTGTTTGACCTCGATGAAATTTTAGAAGATGAGGTTGCTGATGATAACCTTCCAGAAATAGTCGTGGAAGCAATAGAAGAGGACGGCTCAGACGATTCAGCAGAGAGCAATGAAACTCCTTTCCAAGATCAAGTTAGAGATTACATGGGCGAGCTCGAGGATGAGGAACCATCTCAAGATATCAAAACTGAGGTAACACAAGGACCAGTTGAAGATAAATTAGAGATTGGTGATACCGCAGAGGCGGCATTACCAACTGTGGCCCAAGGTACACTTGATGAAGTGGAAAGCCGAATTATGTCTGCTTCAAGAGACCTAGATTCTATGGTTCAAAACGTTGTCCAGTCAGACACCAATTCCCTTGCGGCCACCGAAGTCGACATAATGGAAGCCAAGAAATATCTTTCACTACACAAACTAAAGCTTGCTAAGGTGAGTGTCAAGAAGGCAGAACAAGCTCTAGTCACCCTAGAAGAAGATGTCCTGTACCTTCGCCGTAGCATCGCTATGTTACATCGCTTGCTAAAAGAAAAGAAAATCGATACTATTGAGGCTGAAAATA
The DNA here is from genome assembly GCA_009887195.1 of Candidatus Poseidoniales archaeon. Lineage (GTDB taxonomy): Archaea > Thermoplasmatota > Poseidoniia > Poseidoniales > Poseidoniaceae > MGIIa-L1. The sequence continues at coordinate 9,727 of QXXX01000019.1, forward strand.
TACTGCTACGTCTTAGAAATGCTACGTCGAATGCTGAAGTGGGCGATGTTGGGCAGGCTGCAACAGAAATTGAATTCCTAGTAGACGACTTAATTGGAGGTAATACTTCAACGCTTAATCCATTCTTTTTCCGCCATTTCTGGCTCGGTGTTGATACTCGCTGGCCTGCAGGCGGAGACACCGGAGTGCTGCTTGTCAGGTTAATCAACGACGGGCCAATTGCTATGCCAGCAATGCGCTTGTCCCCTCCTGTTCCAGAGGGTTGGGTTTCTGAGCCTCATTCAGTCGATTTGCCGATTATTGCTCCGGGTGGCAACCTACCACTTAGATTTGACATCAAGTCAATGGGCCGTTATGGTGCTGATGAAATGCCTCTATCCCGTAAATTAGCAGTTTCAACTGGCTATGAAATGCGCTCCGGCGAGATAATGGTCACCATTAGGGCACAAAACCGCTCAATGGAACCCCTTGCCGATATCATACTCACGCCGTGGTTGCCACCAGGTTATACCACTGCTAAAGTTCCCTTTGTGGAACGTCTATCCCCCGATGAGGTGGCATTGATACGAATGCCACTAACCATCGACATGGGCACAGGAGGTAATTCTTGAGCCCCATCCAATTCCATCCGCTAATGCGGGAGGACGAGTAAAAAAAATAAAAAAAGGTGAAAATATGAAAAATAATAACGAAATGAAAAACGAAAACAGCGATACTATCGCTGCAATGGGTATTGGTGCAATGATTGTCTTTATTGCGCTGATTCTAGTTGCTGCGGTAGCGTCTGCGGTCATTATACAGACCGCTGAAAAGTTGCAACAGAACGCCCAGGCTACTGGTGAAGGAACAAAAGATGCAATGGCATCCAAGGTTAGCATAATTAACACGTTAGTGTCTAATGCTGCTGGTACTCAAATTACCATAACCTTCGAGTTAGCGCCAGGTAGTGACCAAGTTAATCCAGCAAATGTAGTTTGGATTGCAGCGTGTAACGGTGGCCCCGACTCTGGTGACTTCGTTGGACTTACCAACATAGGCCCAGCAGGCGGCGGTGTAGACATCTCTCCGGGTGAAGTATACACTCATAATCTAGTGCTTGGTACTTGCTGGGAACTCGATACTCAATTGGGTATCCAATCCGGTGGAGCAGGTTTTACTTATGAAGCATTTAACAGCGGAACATGGGCAGATGGAGACGTATTAGTTTGAGGTGATATCATGAAGGTAAATAATAACACAGAAATTAAGCAAGATAATTATGCAGCAATTGGTATTGGTGCAATGATCGTATTTATTTCGTTGATTCTTGTTGCAGCAGTTGCTTCTGCTGTAATCATTCAAACAGCGGAAAAACTTCAACAAAATGCACAAAAAACTGGTGATGATACAGCTAGTGAACTGAGAGCAAAAATAAACGTTCTTGGTGGCTATTTGGATGACCAAGGTAATGATAACTATGTGCTACTGGTTAAACTAGCAGCGGGTAGCGAAGATGTCCCAACAACAGATATCATTGTCCAAATGCAGTGTGGAACTACACCAAACAACCAGTTAGGTGGCGTTGGCGTAGCTATTGAAGATATGGATACCATTGATGACGGTATTACCGATGTTGGTACCATGACTGCAGATACTGGATATGCTATGGAAATAACCGGAGCAGCAGCATGTAATGCAGAAGAGTCTATACCAGTCTTTATCCACATTAAGGGTGCAGGTTCAACCTACGAAGTTCTACAAATTGATGACCGAACTGATGGCGCACCGATTATCTGATGTTGCTTGCTGTTGAGAATCTAATTCTCGACGGCAAGGAGGTATACTAATGGCCTGGCCATTTAGTAATAACACAGGTAATATCCGAGATGCAGACGCTGAACTTAGCGAAGAGCGACTTAAGATCTTGTCCAACGTGGCAATTGAACAAGTCCCTCTTCCTGAAGAAGGCGAACTGACAGAAGAAGATGCGTGGACGATATCCCCAGGTCCAACGAGGGCAAAACTGAACAGTATTGGTAGCGTGCCAACGGTTACACAAACCATGGCTCCTGCACAACCTGCACAAGTTAACGCTCAAGTTGATACATCTGGATTGGAGCGATTGATCAGTAGTCGCCTCGATATGGTCGAGGATGTACTAGGATTGGTTGAAAAACGCCTTGAGGAAAGTATGACCTTTAGTCCAGCAGGACAAAAGGTAGACCCAGAAGGTAATCCACTAGTTCATGATGATTCTAATGAGGCTGAAGTCGGCGCAGGAGATACGATTATCACCGCAAGCGGTGAAGTAATTCCTGCTGCTGGAGTTAATCGTTTGATGGCAGAGGACGAGGCACCGCTAGTTGAGCTCTATGAAGCTCAGGCGCTAGCAGCAAATCCATTCCTCGTAGCCCCATCAACAGGTCCTACAACCAATAACAACAAGGTTGGAGCACCAACTGTGGCAGCATTATTGCTTGACCACATGTCTGGTATGGCTGCGGTTAATTTCGCTCAAAAAGCCATTAACTCAGGTATGTTGACTCAAGAAGAAGGCAATTCTGTATTAGCAATTGTTCAACTTGCAACCCCTGGGGAAGCAGAAGCTGCTTTGGAAGATCATCTACCACATCGTGAATTGCTGACGTTTTCAGCATTAGTGACATCTTGGCGACAAGTAAAGCAACTAAGAGGAGAAGAATAGAATGGGTGCATCGGTCGGAATTGGAGGCTTAATAGTGGGCACCTCGATGATGGTGGTATTTGCGTTAGCCGTAAATGTCATCGATATTCGAGTAGACTCATCATTAGATACTCTAGATTCGGCCAGTGAACCATTACCAACCTTCACCATAGATGTTGCAGATATAGCACTAGGTGCAGTAACAAGTTTGCAGATAGATGATGCAGGAGAAGGATACGTTGACGGTACATTGAGTACATTAGAAGCAGGAGGATTTACGGGAAGTTTCACAGTAAATAGTACGGGGTCAATTATATCATGGTCTATCACCGACCATGGGGATTACTCGTCCGACCCAACTATTGTGATAGATAACCCACCGCCTGGTGCAGCTAATGGTTCTCTTTCAGTACTAGCAAGGACCACTGTGGTTGACGCAAGTTTCTCTAATACGGGTTCAGTAATTGTTCCAGTTGAAGAAGTCTGGTTATTTTTGGATGGTCAAGAACCAACTAAATTAGCGGTATTGGCACCATCAGTTCCTTCTGATAATATTTACTCTGGAGATACTGTAAGCATAGAATGGCGAGGATTAGGCAATACTGTATTTGAGAAGATTTCGTTATCTGCAAACGGTTACAGCGTAACTAGAGCATTAGTTTGAGGTAATATTATGGCAGACGGCGGAGCATCATCATTTATTTTCTTGGCAACAGCACTGCTGATTTCAGGAACTGTTTCAGCAGTATTAATCTCTCAATATGGGGATTTAGCTAGCAGTATGGAACAGCAAAGAAAAGGCGATGAAGCACATTCGAAAACGTCGTTTGACTTTGCTGGAGATGTCTCAAATGTCGCATATGATACTAGTGGTTTGGATGAAACAATCACCTTCTATTTACAAAACACCGGAGAATATTTACTCGATATAACTTCGGTATTTGTTCAACTTGATGGTGTCGCGATTTCAGATACCGATTTGTCAACGACAGTGTTGCCAAATCCTGGTGATTGGGATTCAGACGATTTATTGCAAGTTCAGTTGCAAGGGAACTGGGGCTACGCTGATGATACTGACATAAGTCTAACAGTTCTAGTTCAGTCTGAAATCACGTTTGGCCAAACTGGAACCGACAGTAAATCTACGGAGGCGAGATTAAATGAACTCTGACGACCCACTCAATTTCCCGCACAAGCCTGTTGAAGATGGATTTGCATTTGATGTAGAAACTGATTCGCTTGCCGACACGATGGGTCTAAGATTACCAAACAGGTCACTGTATGTTCTTCAAGGATTAGTGGGTGGCGGTAAATCATTGATCTCACAAAGACTGGTCCACGGTATGCTACATAATGGCGTCAAGATTCTTGTGGTTACTACCGAATTAACTACCAGAGGCTGGATAGAGCAAATGGAATCGATTGGTTACGGAGTAACAGATGCATTAAGAGAAGGCCGCTTGATGGTTTTCTCTAGATTTGGTACTGTTGCAGATGCCCGAGAAGATGTCGGTCTTGAGGAAGTGCTGCAAAGCAAAGCAGTAGAAGAAGCAGATGTGGTAATACTAGATTCAGCTAGTGCTTTGATGGATGACGGTTTAGATGATAAGCAAAGATTCGACTTAATGCAAAGATTACGCAAGTCTACTGCAGATGGTCGCTCGATTATGTTATGTGTCGATCCTGATGAAATGGATCATAAATTATTACACAGCATGCGCGCATCAGCCGAGGTAGTGCTAGATTTATCCACTACCCTTATCGGTGGAGATTTGAAGAGAAACATTGTCGTTACTAGATTCTTAAGAGCCGCAGGGCCAGTTCAAACTAGCGTTGGCTGGCGTGTTGAGCCGAGTATGGGCTTCATCGTTGATATCACGGCGGTCAGTTGAGGGGTGTTATCATGGCTGATGAAGATCGATTTGCAAAAGGTGACCTCAATAGCGTCATGGCTGCTTATCCACACGTCGCCGATTGGGTTCGAGATTTTGAATCAAGATACGGCACGCGTCCAATTTACTACGGTCCACTCGACAGGGATGCAAAGAAAGAACGACCATTGAATCTAATTTACTTGGCCAAAGAGCCAATTTTCATTCACATTTACGAACCACCTGAAGATGATGATGGTAGTGGCGGAGAAATCCTCTGGTTTGGTTTAGAGCCCCAACTTACTGAAGAGGAAGAAAACATGCGTCGTGACTTAGTCGAGACGCTGCTCCAAGAGGCGCCAACTGCGCCAACATTCACCACTGATGGGGAATTTGAAAATATTCTTACCCAAATGGTAGACCGGTACACCGTACTAGAAAGCGATGTCAGCGCAGCCCCTCGTCGTCAAGGACGACTTTGGGAAATGATTGGAATGGATGACAAACGTGTCATTGTCACTCCAGAACAAAGAGCTAGGTTGGAATATATTATTATTCGCGACCTAATTAAAAATGGACCCTTAGAACCACTACTTTCTGATGAGATGCTGGAAGATATACACTCTATTGGTCTCAAGCATATTCACATGGATCACAAGGTTTTCGGCACAGTAACCTCAAACATTAGATTCCGTGATGAGGAACTATTGTCCCGTTATTTACGTGCTATGTCAGAGCGTATTGGTCGCCCAGTATCAGACAACAAGCCAATTATTGACGGAGCATTACTCGACGGCTCTCGTATTAACATCATATTCTCTGATGACGTATCGATGCTTGGTCCGTCATTCACTATCCGTAAATTCGCAGAGGAAACCATTTCAATTATTCAACTAATCAAATGGGGAACGATTTCCTCACAAGTTGCTGCCTACATTTGGATTTGCCTAGAGTACGGTATGTCGGTACTGGTTTCTGGAGAAACAGCATCGGGTAAGACTACTACACTGAATGCTATTTTACCGTTTATTGACCACAACGTCAAAATTTACTCGGCAGAAGATACGCCTGAGGTTAAAGTAAGACACAAGATTTGGCAGCGACTTGTTACTAGAGATTCTAAGAATGAAGAATCACGTGTCGAAATGTTCGATTTGCTCAAAGCGGCTCTAAGAAGCAGACCAAGATACATCATTATCGGTGAGATACGTGGTGTTGAAGGGGCTACTGCGTTCCAGGCGATGCAAACAGGTCACCCGGTAATTGCTACTTTCCACGCATCGTCAATCGTAAAGATGATTCAGAGATTTACCGGTGACCCAATCAATGTACCAATTCGGTTCTTTGACAACTTGAACTTTGCAATTTTCCAAGAAGTTGTTGAGGCACCAGGTGGCGGTATTGCTAGAAGAGTAACCGGAATTGATGAGGTCATAGGTTACAACAAACATAGCGATGGTGTGTTGACCAGAGGTATGTTCGAATGGGACCCAGTCAAGGATAAGCACTATTTCCGTGGTATGTTTCAAAGCCATTTGCTAGAGAATAAAATTGCCGCAATGGCAGGTTTTGCCAACAAGCGTGATATCTATGATGAGATGTTAGCAAGAGCAGCAGCCCTTGACAAAATGGCTGACAGAGATTTAACTCACTATGACGATGTGTTTGATTTACTCGGGATATACTACAATAATGGCTTTGAGACATTTAACCGAGCAATTGACAATTGGACAGGTATTAATCACGGCTAGGAGAATTGATCATGGAAAGAATGCCGATCTGGCAAGTAGCAATTCGTCGTCTCGAAATGCCGATTCCGCGTTTCCTGATTATTTTCGTCGGCGGTGCTGGACTTACTGGATTAATCACTGCCTTGGCAATTATATTCCTTACCGGTGGGCTTGGCGACGGAGCGCTATTTCAGGGTTTTGCTGGAATCTTGATGATATTGATATTCCCAATAATTACTGCATTAGCGGCAATCGCCTTTCCTTTGATTGAAGTGCAAAGATCAGCAACGCTTATTGAGAAAGAAATGCACATGTTCATCACCCGTATGGGTATATTATCGCTAGGTGAAGTTGGCGCTAAATCAATATTTGATATCCTCAAACAAATGAGTGACTATGGAGAATTAGCCTCGGAAGTCAAACGCATTGAGACTCTAGTTGACAAATGGCATACATCGCTTCCCGAAGCGGCTAGAATAGTGGCTCATCAAAGTCCGAGCCCATTGTGGACTGATTTCTTGGACCGGATGGCTTTCTCTATTGAAGCTGGACAACCAATTGATGAGTTCATGCGTGCGGAACAAGAAACTGTTGCTGAACAGTATACTACGTTATACGATACTAGATTGGAATCAGTAGACACCATGAAAGAAATCTATGTCTCACTAGTATCTGCGGGTCTTTTTGCCTTGGTTATCGCAGGTATTCATCTGGTGCTATTCGAAGTTGGTACGCCTGACGCAGAACCAATTGAACTGTTTAATCGCATCAGATTTTTACTACTAGCCGGTTTTATTTTCACTATAGTTCAGATAGGGGCTGTGTTCGCTTTTAGGTCAACTATTCCAGAGGATCAAACCTTTGCTAGGGATGAGATGGATACCCCCTTTAGAATCAATTTCAGACGGTCATTTTTGATTGCAAGTGCATTTACTGCGTTATTGTCAGTAGTTATGTCGCTGGTAGTTATCAGTAATTGGAATGTTCTTAGCGATCAATGGGATAAGTTCGGTTTACTTATTTTCGCCATACCACTAACACCAATGCTGTTCCCATCGATAATGATTAGACGAGAAGAAGGTATGGTGCTGCGTCGAGATGAAACATATCCGGATTTTATTCGCGCACTTGGCGGCACTGCTCAAGCGAGGTCGGCTGAACCATCGGCGACCATAAAGGCGCTAAGAGGAATTGATTTCGGTCGCCTAGATTCATCAATCGACCGATTAGAAAAGCGATTGTCAACAAGGATTGATTCAGACCGTGCTTGGGATTACTTCAACGCCGATACCAATTCTTCAGTTATCTCTAGGTACATGAGAATCTATATTGAGGGTTCACAATCATCCGGCAAGCCAGCCGAAACCGCTGAAATGGTCAGTCGCTCAGTGGGTAGTTTACTTGGGCTAAGAAGGCGCCGAGGATTGTCTGCTAGCACCATGTGGGGTGTTGCCATTGGTTTACTTATCGCCTGTGTAACCAGCCTAAACGTGACCATTTCCATTGTCCTACAACTTGGTGATGCAATTGCTGGTGTCGCCAGTGGTCTAGTTGATACCGATGTTTCAGCATTGTCAGACTTCGGTGGTGGTGTGGCTTTACCTGTTATGGAAGATGCTAGTTCGGTTGGAGAAAATATCAGGATGTTCAAAATCGTCGTATCGATATTGATACTGATTCAAGTTTTAGCGGTTTCATTAATTGCCACAAGGCTACGTGGCGGTGGGTTTACCAGTGCTCTTGGCCAGTCGATTTCCTTCCTTTGGGTTGCCGGTCTAACTTCATTACTGACCGCGGTGATTCTTGACGCTGCGTCATCGATATTCTCGGTTTGATGATTGTCAAGTATTATAGATTGATTCAACAATTGGATATTATGCAACCGGCCCCCGGTCCCCCTGTACAAGCCCAAAATCCACAACCAATGCAACCTATGCAACCGATGCAACCAATGGCTGCATACCAACCTCAGCCGAAATTTTTAGATAAATATGGTGCCTACTCATTTAGTAAATGGCTAATGATTGCCATTGTAATTATTGTAATTGGTGCCATGTTTGCTCAAGTTACAGATTTAGTTGGAGCACCTAATCCTGCAGACTATGAAGATGCTACTAAATACGCAGAAGACCAGTTTTCTCATGAAAAATTAGGCACCAGTCTGGGTGCGTTATCTAGCATGCTACAATCTGTTGGCATGGGTCTAATTGCCTATGCGCTACTACGCGAGGCTAATCAAGGCGATGCCCATCACACAGCAGTAAGAGTCACTGCGGTGATCACTGGTGTATTGCTGGTTGGTAATGTAGCAGCAGCAAACCTATCGATTTTCTGATTAACGTTTCATTTCTTCATTGATTCGTTTCTTGGTAGCTGTCCATGAGCAGATTGGGCATGTGGTTAGATCATGTCCTCTTGCCGGACAGTATTCACGGCCAAAAAAGATAATTTGTAAGTGTAATTTATTCCACAATTCTTTTGGGAATACGGCTTTCAAATCTTGTTCCGTTTTATCGACATTCTTACCATTGGACAAACCCCATCTTGCGGCTAATCGGTGTATGTGAGTGTCTATGGGAAAAGCCGGTACGCCAAATGACTGAGCCATGACTACACCAGCCGTTTTGTGACCAACTCCAGGCAATGCCTCTAATGCTGCAAATGAAGCAGGTACTTCACCACCGTGAGTTTCCATGAGCATTTCTGACATTCGTCTAATGTTCTTGGCTTTAGTAGGTGCAAGGCCGACTTGACGAATATCGGCTAGAATCACTTCAACCGGTAATTGAGCCATTGCTTTGGCATTTGGCGCCTTGGCAAATAAAGCAGGAGTGACTTCGTTGACTTTCAAATCAGTGGTTTGAGCGCTCATTAGCACTGCTACTAGTAATTGAAATGAGTTTTCGTGGTCTAGGGGGACTGGGGTTTCAGGGTACAACTCTTCAAGCATTACTGCGATTTTTTCAGCTTTTTCGCTGCGTTTCATTCACTCGCCTCGGCGTTTGAGTATCTGTGGTGGAATTCGGTAAGTATAATCGATTGAATCACCTTTCAGAGTGATTGATTCATGATTAAAAATCACTTTTTTCACCACTGAGTCTATGCCGTGCAGGGGCATTGCGGCTGAGAATTGGCCGTCAGAATAGATGGCAATCCCAGTTTCCACATCCGGTGCTTTTGAAGTAAATGACGCGATTTTTTCATTGTGTAGAACTGTGCCAAGACCATTGAAAGTTTTAGTGAATTTACTGACAATATCTTCCCATTGGGTTATCTCAAATTCCTCTGCCACGGTAATCACTCACTGTTCATATTCTCCGCCAGTCAACCAGCCAAATACTAGGCCTAAGGCGATGGAAATCATTGGAATTACATTGCAGATAAGTGTCTCCAATGGTTCAGTAGTTGGTTTTCCTGCGATGTACCAAATGAGTAGCGCAAGAAACATTCCAGGCAGCACCATTGAGGCTCCCATGATAGCAGTACGCAATGTTCGCATGTACTTTCCACATCCTCGCCTTTCATCAATGTATGTTCAAGACAAGCGCTTGGTCATGTCGTCTCCAGATAGTGAATTTAGGATGTCATCTGATTCTAGCCAGCCCTTTCTGGCGGCCATCACGCCATAAGCGACATCAGCCAAACCACGGACTGAGTGAGCATCGGGGTTGATGATCACTGGTACATTGTTGGCTTTAGCATATTTGCACAAGCGCCAATCTAAGTCTAATCGGTACGGACTGGCGTTTAACTCAACAGCCTTCATTCGTCCCGCAGCATTATGTTCAGCCATATGTTCAATTACGGCAAACATATCTACTTCATAGCCATCTCGGCCTTGTAAAATTCGTCCTGTTGGATGGCCAAGAATCGACGTAGCAGGATGATCAATGCACCGAATTAATTCCTCAGTATTGGTCACTTCATCTCGATTCTTCCATTTGGTCATGGCGTGAACAGAGGCCACAACATAATCCAATTCAGCCAATACATCATCAGGGTGGTCTAATTTCCCGTTCTCAAGGATATCTGATTCTACGCCGTGGAATAAGCGGAAATCTACTCCTTCCTCAGCCCAAGCAGAATTGTATTGTTTGATTACCTCGCCTTGGGCAAGCAAGTCTTCAGCACTAGCACCATTGGCAATTTTCAAAGTTGGTGAGTGGTCAGCAATACCAAGCCAATTCCAGCCAATCTTACGGGCAGCATCAGCCATTTGTTCTAGACTGGCATCGCCATCAGAAAGTGTAGTATGATTATGTAATGCGCCTCGAATGTCGGAAGGAATGATTAATCGAGGCAGTAACTTATCGGTTGCAGCAGCGATTTCACCAGTGTCTTCACGCAATTCAGGTGAGACCCAGTCAAGGTCTAGATGTCGGTAAATATCTGCTTCATCTAATGCTGGCAGCGAAAGATGTGCGGCTGCCATGCCCTTTAGTTCACCAGCTTCCGCTTCGGGAACTAGGCCAAATTCACTCAACCTCAATCCTCGGTCAATCGCTCTTTGGCGCATGACGATATTGTGTTCTTTACTACCGGTAAAGTACGCTAAAGTAAACGGAAAAACTTCTGGTGTGACTAGTCTTACTTGCGCATCAATGGTGCCGCCTGACTCTAATTGCTCGTAATCATCGCCACCAATTGCATCCATTACATTAGGGTCAATATGGCCAATAGAGAATCCGCCTTCGAAGATACTTGTATCAAGTATTAGACTGATTTTGGACTCACCAGCACCTTTGACGTCCGCAATCCCAGATAATCCTAGAATGGCTTTACTTACTCGGTCTTTGTCTTCATCAAGCACTCCTACAACGACATCCAAATCGCCAATTGTTTCCTTGCGACGTCTTGCACTACCAGCAAGTTGGGCTTTGATGACGCCATCAATGGAGGCGATTTTTTGTTCAAATGCTTCACCATACATTAGCCCGATATCGAGTCTTCTGCGGGCTCTAAATCTTGCTAACAATTCAATGCCGTCTAACATTTTTTGTTGGGATTTGGCGCCAAAACCTTTCAGCCCAGCGATGGCGTCTTCCTCGGCTGCTTGACGTAGTGTAGCAATTGAATCAACTCCTAATTCTTCGTTCATTATTTTGATGCGCTTGGGGCCAAGTCCGGGAATCCCAAGCATCTCAATTAGTCCTGGTGGCGTATTATTGTGTAAGTCAACCCAGTCACTTGGCCATCGTCCTTCACCAACTGCTTGTGATATCGCTGAGCCAAGTCCTTTACCAATACCCTTGATGTCAAACAATTCTCCAGTCGCAACTAGTTCTCCTAAATCTTCAGTGATACCGCCTAGTGTTCGGCTGGCATTTTGATATGATCTTAGCCTAAACACATTAGCGCCTTGTAATTCAAGCAGCACTGCAACCTGATGCAATGCTTGGGCGATTTGATTGCGTGAAAAGAATGGCGGGCCAGTCGGCCGCGGTTTCGCCAAGGTGAAGTCGCTGCCAGCCATGATGGGAACAAAGCGAAGTCGTTGACAAACCTTGCCCTTGGGCTGATTGAATAATTATTACAGATTGGTGCTTAAGAACATCGACCATTACCCCTTGTCATGGCAGGAGTCGATGTGGTGTTTATCGAACACCTCGCAGAAGCCTTGTGTGGCCTATCAGCAGTGCTATTTACCTTCATAGCGACATTTTCTCGTTCTGAAAAAGCCGAATATATGGTGCAAAACATCATTGCTGGGTCGTTGATCCTGTGTGCTGTTGTCTTGTGGTGGCTGGCCTTGTCAGGTGGCTCACTGTGGGGCTCAGAATATCTGCCAAAACCACTTTCATTAGTTTGTATTATTATCGCTATTTCAGCACGAATGAACATTCGTGGTACCAATGTATCATTTGGTGCCAATCCACATTCGATTGGTAAGCGTGAAGAAGAATAATCAAACTATTTCGCCACGTGTTTCGTGGTCGCCCTCGGCAGTAGAGTTCTGTCCAGCTTCAGTAGCTTCCTTGGCCATCTTTTTCTTAATGAAGTCACGCATGTACTCTGGTAACTCACCGTTGACAAAAATCACATCGTTGACATTTTCGAGTTTCATGAGGGAGTAAAATATCTGCATAGCAGTCATTGGAGTAGATGAACAGCCATTACAGCCACCGTCTAAAGACAGCATGATGTTGCCTTCCGCAGTGTCAATAACAGTGACGACACCATCGTGGGCATCTAATACTTCTTGGACGGGTCCAATTTCGGCTAAGATTTCTTCCGCACTGATGGCCATGGTGAGCCGTGGAGGTCATCTTTCTTGAATCATTTCTCTATTTTGGTAGTTTTTTTTTGACTCCGCTTGGCTAAAAAGCAGTAACAATGGGCTATTTTTGGTAATAAAATAGGGGAACCACTTATGAGGAGTTCTCGGGTCGCCGACTCAATAGGTGTTTATTATGGATATTACAAATATACCTTTGATTGCAGCAGTGACCGGCCTTTTGGGCCTAGTGATTGCTTTTGGACTGTACATGAGAGTAAATAGTGTGAAAATCGACAACAAAACGGTTGCCGACATCACTGAAGAGATACAAGATGGTGCTATGGCCTTTTTACAGGCAGAGTATAAAATTCTTGGAATCTTCGTAGTAGTTGTCGGTGCGCTATTGTTCGTGCTCAACGATGTCGAGACCACGCTAGCCTTCTTTGCTGGTGCACTGGCATCGGTGGCAGCAGGTTTCTCTGGGATGAAAGCAGCAACTTCCGCTAACGGAAGAACTGCAATGGCCGCTAAGAATGGCGGACAATCTGCAGCCCTAGCAGTATCTTACAACGGCGGTGCCGTTATGGGTCTGTCAGTGGGTGGACTTGGTCTGCTCGGTATCTCACTGGTTGCTTACTGGTTAGGTGCTGGAGACACAGCTGGGTCTGGCGAAGATGCGGCTGCTAGCGGTCTAAACATCATTAAGGCGGCAGCAGGGTTTGGAATGGGTGCATCTTCAATTGCTCTGTTCGCTCGTGTTGGTGGCGGAATTTACACCAAGGCAGCAGACGTTGGTGCTGACCTAGTTGGAAAGGTCGAAGCGGGTATTCCAGAAGACGACCCAAGAAATCCTGGTGTTATCGCCGACAACGTTGGCGACAACGTTGGTGACGTAGCAGGAATGGGTGCTGATATCTTCGAATCATTTGTCGGTTCAATAATTGCAGCAATGATCATCGCTAACGAATTCACTACTCCAAATGCAGCAGATTATGTGCTTCTGCCAATCTTGCTTGGATTCATTGGTTACACTGCATCCATCATCGGTGTGTTCTCAATGGCCTTCCTAAAGAATGGCAAAGACCCGGCAGCAGCGCTAAGAAACACTACCTTCATTGCAGCAATTCTGTTTGCAGCAGGTGGCTACGCAGCAATTCAACAAGGCTTCATTGATGTCAAGTACGGTGTCATGCACTCAGTAGTTCTTGGTAGCGTTGTTGGTATTCTAATTGGTTTAGTTACCGAGTACTACACCGGTATCGAGCCAGTATTTGGTATCAAGACCAAGGCAATTCCACACATTGGTGAAATGTCCAAGACCGGACCGGCAACCAATGCTATTGCAGGATTATCAGTTGGCATGATGTCGACATTTATTCCAATTCTATTGATTGCTCTTGGTATCCTTGGCGCTAACGAATTTGGCGGTGAGGACTTAGGATTGTACTGTATTGCTATGGCTGCTATGGGTATGCTAGCAACAGTCGGTGTGACAATGACCGTAGATGCTTACGGTCCAGTAGCAGACAATGCTGGTGGAATTGCTGAGATGAGTGGACTAGGAGACGATGTCCGAGCAATTACCGACGAACTAGATTCTATCGGTAACACTACCGCAGCAGTTGGTAAAGGATTCGCAATCGGTTCAGCGGCGTTGACTTCTCTAGCATTATTTGCCGCATATACAGCAACAATCGAAGGTGGAGTAAACCTCGACCTAACTGAACCAATAGTAGTCATCGGATTACTAATTGGTGGCGGATTACCATTCGTTGTCGCTGCTATGACAATGACTTCAGTTGGTAAAGCGGCTGGTGATATGGTAGTTGAAATCCGTCGACAATTCAAAGAAATTGACGGCCTACTGGAAGGCAGAGAAGGTGTTAAGCCAGATTCCAAGAAATGTGTAGATATCTCAACACAAGCAGCTCTTAGAGAAATGGTCGGTCCAGGTGTAGTAGCAATTGCTGCACCAGTGATTGTTGGTTTTGTGCTTGGAACTCAAGCCCTTGGTGGTATGTTGGCAGGTTCGCTGGTCACTGGTGTGCTAATGGCACTATTCATGGCTAATGCTGGTGGTGCTTGGGACAACGCCAAGAAAGCGATCGAACAAGGCCACATCGAAGGTGCAAAGAAGGGCGATGCGGCTCACGATGCAGCAGTTATTGGTGATACAATTGGTGATCCATTCAAAGACACCTCCGGTCCTTCACTCAATATTCTAATCAAGTTGATGTCCATTGTTGCAGTAGTTCTTGCTGGAACTGGAAAGTTGAATGATACAGGTCTTCTTTGATTAGAATCTAAAGAACTTAGAAGCGTTAGGCTTTCAAAAGAAGTCCAACAGGCATGACCATGCGTGCTTACCTGCTGTCGCTTTTGATGATGACAGTCAGCCTTGCTGGTTGCATAAGTGATGAGAGTACCACTGCCTCTGGTATTGGTGATACAACCGAAGATGAATTAGCCTTGCCAGACTGGCAAATCGGTGACCAATGGCTCTACACTTTCATTACTCCAGAGTTTGGTGAAGACAGTGCTAGATTAGTCGTGGCAGACATTAGAGAGGATGATGGTCTATTCATGCTGGGGATTTCTTCAGAAGGTGAGGCACAACGCCACGCAGTAATCAATCACAATCCATTCCTTGGCAGAGTGACTATGGATGGTTTATCGGTCTATGAGAATGGGGAGCCTCAAGCAGTGTTCAATTTCCCTTGGGCAGTTGGCAACACCTGGAACTTCAGATTACTAGGTCAAGATTGGTCGGCTAGTACCGATAAAATCTACAATGGTGAAGTCACGGTATCAGCTACTTCAAGTGAGGACCACACGCTCAACTACGTATTTAGCGGCCGAGAGGGCTTTGTTAAGAATTTACAATGGACTAATAGTGAGGGTGTCGACAATTTAGCAATGAACCTCAACGTCAAAGAAACCGGTTATACCGGAGATGTCTTCTTTTACCGTGCTGGTGATATTCACGATGATTTGTATGAAGAAAACGATCAGGAAGTATACGATACCTTCCTTGATGACGGATACTCACCAAATGAGGCATGGGATACCTTGGTTTGGTACCTTGACGTCGAGATAAGCCAACAAGGTGGCTCAGGCTCACTCAGTATCAAAGACCACCAAGGGGCATCACCGTTAACTAGAGCGTGGGGTGCTGGAGCCACAGAGAAGGGCTCGTTTGGTACTATACCATCAACTTCTGGTGAGCATTCAATCACTGTTACTGTCCGTGGTCAAGACTCGTTTGTTCACCTCAAAGTAGCCGGTGCCTTAGTTCGCTCTTGGACTCTGTGAGGTGCCTGCTTGCCAACTCTCATTATGATGCATGGTATGACTGGCAATGCTGAGATGATGCGGCCGTTTGCCGAAAAAATATTACCCGATGGTTGGACTTTAATCGTTCCAGAAGCAAGGTATAATCACCCAGTTAGAGGACTAACTTGGTGGCGTTATGAGGACTATGACGCAGACGCGACTAGACGGGCTAATCTATCACGCCGTGAATTAATCGATGTCGATTCTAGTCTTTCGCAACTTGAACAAATTATCGCTGAACAAGCACCAAAAGGGCCACTGATTGTTGGCGGCTTTTCGCAAGGTGGTGCCATGGCTCAAGAATTACTGCATCTGCCGATTGCTGATAGAATTCAAGGCGTAATATGCATCGGAACTCGCCTGGTAAGGCCAATGGAATTACGCATGCGTCTTGATGAACTGGAAAAGAAGCGAATGTTTTGGATGCACGGTGAGCGTGATGTTCGAGTGTCACTAGAAGATGGGTTTGCTATTGCAAGCCTGTTTGAGGGTGCAGGTTGGGCAATTGAGATGATTGAACACAAGAAGGGTCACATGATTCCCAATGAATATCATGAGTCAATTCAGGAATGGCTAGTAACCTTCAATGATTCACTTTAGATAGGCATTGGTTTCATCAAAGCCACCAATAAACATCACATTGCCATCACGCAAATCAAAAATCACCGGTACAGTTCGATGTCCAGTGGCCGCAACCACAGCTTGTCTAAGTCCGCTGTGCTGGTCGAAATTATATTCCTTAACTGACAGGCTTTTCCCCTTAAATAAACGCTTAGCTGCAGTACAGTAACCACAAAAGTTACCGGTGTACATAAGAAAATCTGTGCCAGCCTGCGCTGCATGTTCTAGGACTACTGTTTCTGACATGTTATCATGTGCGCCTTGTGCCTATCTCTCTTAACTTTTAGTATCACTCAATAACATCGTGGACTGGAGCAAGTATTTGTATACCGAATGCATCGATTGTTTTGCAGTGAGACCATGGTAAAGCGTAATGTCAAGACAATAGTCCCAACTCATACAGTGCTTGAAGGAGGCGGCTTCAAAGTAAGAAGACCAGTTGCCATGGGGTCATTGATGTCACCATTCCTGTTGCTCGATGAAATGGGTCCGGTAAATTACGGGCCAAAAGAAGCAATTGGTGCCCCAGCTCACCCACATCGTGGTTTTGAAACGGTAACTTACATGCTTGAAGGAGCCATGCAGCATTCTGATTCTGCCGGTAATTCAGGTGATTTGAACCCTGGTGATGTCCAATGGATGACTGCTGGACGAGGCATAATTCACTCTGAATTGCCACACCCCGATTTTTATCAGGCCGGCGGAGTAATGCACGGTTTTCAGATTTGGGTAAACTTGCCGGCAAAAGATAAGATGATGCCACCGAGGTACCAAGACATTCCATCAAACGATTTGCCGACGGTAGTCTCAACTGATGGTAAAGTGTGGGCCAAGGTTGTGGCTGGAGAAGCCATGGGTGCCAAAGCAGTAATTGATACGGTTATTCCAATCCAATTTATTCATTACAAAATGCAAGCCAAGTCTAATGTTAGTCACGCAGTTGCTAGCGATCTTAATGTCATGGTGTACATGTTTGGCGGTAGTGCTAGGATTAATGGAAAACTGGTCGAAGATGGCCAGTTAGCACTGTTAAGCCAAGGTAGTGAAATTGAGTTGGTCAGCGAACAAGGTGCTGAGTTTTTAGTGCTAGCCGGTCCTGAAATCAATGAACCAATTGCTCGTTATGGCCCATTTGTCATGAATACTCGGCAAGAGATTAATCAAGCGGTAATGGATTACCAAAATGGTACCTTGGCTTGATTACAAAAGCGCCAAATCAACTCGATATTTTTGTCGTAATTGGCTGCTGATGGAGATAATTACCGTGCCTGGTCTGCCCATGATTGAATAATCATGCCTTCTGCTGATTGTAAGTGTTCAGCAACTGTACCTTGACGTACTCCTAGTGCCTCAGCTAAATCTCGTTGGGTACATTTTCTTGGAGTGCTGTAATATCCCAGTTTAACGGCAAGTTCCATGACTTCTTTTCTTCTAGTTGGCAATTGAGGCGCAGCTATCCAATCTGCCTTGAGATCTTTACTGATGCGAATTTTAATCGAAGGGGGTAAGATATTACCAATTTCATCTCTAAACCTCTTCAATCCTTTTGTCGTGCCTTGAATTGTCATAAAAAGGCCATTAACATTAGAAATGATTGTTGGTGTTTGAACCCATATTTCTGGATTATTATGGATTAGCATCGAGATTGTGCCATGCGCTTTGACACTAACTAAACTGTATCCGGGCTGTTGTTCAAGTATACCGGTAATCTCAAATGATTCATCACTGTCTAACCATTGCATAGATTCTTCGTTAGTATATTTAAGGGACAAAATGAACTCTGATGCGTCTTCATAAATCGATAAAATCGAGACTAATTCTACTAATGTGAAATTTTCCAGTAATCCTGCACCAGATAACATTGTTGCCTGATCTGGGTTGACTTGGAGTTGTAAATATCTCAAGTCATGTGAAACCATGCGACCAACAAATAATCGCCTAATTGTTCTAATATCAAGGTAATGGGATAGTTTATTATGCGGTAAAGGTGAAAACAAGGGAAATCACCGTTCATAATCGGGTTTTTTCCATCTTATTGCAAAATCCATATTTCTTTGTCCTTAGCCACTCAGCAATCCTTTTACGGTTGATTTAGCAATGAAATATAGGCACAAGACTCAAAAGAATGACTTTTGTGGCTGTAAACAGGTGAAGCCGATGGGAATAGTTAATGATGTCACAAATACTGTCAATGAACAAATAGATGTGCTAAACGAATTAAATCCTGCTTTCAAGGTGTTACTGAGTTTTGTCTTTACCGCAATTGGCTATTACATCATCAAATACGCTGTAGTCAGGCCTTGGGGTCGAGTTGTAATGTCAACCGATACCGCATGGGATGACAAATTACACCGACCTGTTGCTAACCGTGCCTACTTCTTTTTGTTTGTTGGTGCTGCCCAATTGTCGCTAATTTGGGTATCTGATCAAGCCTCGTTTAATGACGATATTTCATCATACTTCTCGGCGATTTACATCTTAACTGCAACCTCTATTGCTAGCGTTTCAATTAAACACATTATTCCGATGGTCATGGACCGCTTCACAGAGAAATCTAGTGTAACTGTTTCAGGCAGTAATCCGTTGATTACTTTCACCCTCAGGTTCGTTGTCTGGTTTGGCGGTATGTATCTAGCCCTTACGGAAATTGGAGTTGAATTATTTGGAGTACTTGCTTCATTAGCAGTATTCTCCTTAATTATCGGACTTGCAGTACAACAAACACTTGGTAACATCATCAATTCTTTCTTACTGGCAATCGATCGGCCATTCGAAATCGGTGACAGAATTGAAGTTGATGGCACATGGGGCTCAGTTGTCGGCACAGGTATTCTTTCAAC
Source organism: Candidatus Poseidoniales archaeon (assembly GCA_009887195.1). Taxonomy (GTDB): domain Archaea; phylum Thermoplasmatota; class Poseidoniia; order Poseidoniales; family Poseidoniaceae; genus MGIIa-L1. Next base: position 29,001 of record QXXX01000019.1, read on the forward strand.
CAAGGTTCTTGACCGAGATGAGCGGCTAGTGGTTATTCCAAACAACACATTGGTTTCTTCCACGATAGTTAACCATGCTCGTGGTGGCGGTGATGGAATGGCTCGACGTATCTCTATTGTTATCGATGTGGGTGTTGATTACCGTGAGAACACCGAACACGTTAAGCTAACGATGGTCAAGATTGCCAGGGATTGTGAATACGTTATCGATGATCCAAAACCGCAGGTTTTGTTGACTGAACTTGGTGACTTTGCCAAAGTCTTCCGCCTATTTGGTTGGGTCAATGACTATTCAGATGAGTGGCTAGCAAGAGACTGGCTCTTAAGAACAATCGACAGTACATTCAGCGCTGAAGGCATCAATATTCCATATCCAACATCCGTTGAGTTGACTGAAAGTGTTTACACTCAAGCATCAACCAGAAAGCAGGCTGCAGCATCTAAGAAGATGGAGAAGGAAGAACAAAAGCATTTGGAAGAGCGTGAGGAAACTAAGGCTCTACTCGAGGGTATTCAAGAAGAACTCAAAGACGTTAACATGGATAAGAAGAAAAGGGCTGAACTTGAAGAAGAAGCAAGACGGCTTGAGACTGTTATCAACATGTATGATTCGGCTTGATTGGCAAGCCTGTAACCTTTCATGAAAGGTGTAGTGTATAATAGCCTAATTGGATAGTCGAAGACTATGCAGCGTAGCGTAAGCAATGGAAATACTGTTAAATCGGCGTTTTTGATTATGATTATGATAATCATGACCCAAGTCGGGTACTTAGACCTGATAAATAGTCCAACAGCCGGTAATGATTCTTTTGATGAGGAATCATCGGTGATGGAAACGGGAGGGTCTGGCTCTGCCTTTGCTTATGCAAACAACAAGCTGTCTGCTGGA
>QXXX01000002.1:0-772 GCA_009887195.1 Candidatus Poseidoniales archaeon
AGGTATTGAACAAGACAGCGTAAAAAAAATGGGGATGTATCTATTTGTAATATTTTTACTTGGTTTGCCAAGTCAAATACCATTTGCCATGGATCAAGATTGGGATGAAGAAATTGAGTATCAATATGATGATTCCATCACCATCTTTGAGGGTAATCAATCATGGTATGGTAGTTTGACAATTGATATTGTTAACCCATCATCAATTTCGCATGAATGGGAGCTTGACTTGGCTAGAATAGATGGTGTTGTTTCATCAGATTGGAATTTAACATGGCAATGTAGTGATGATGATAGACCATCCGTGTCCAAATTGGGTTGTGGAGATATCATAAAACCAGGTATGAAATCTTCTGTTGTACTCAATGTGACATGGAATTCAGATACCTATACTCCGTATTTAGATGAGGTCTATTTAATCACCTACATCAACGGAGATGCGTATTTTTCAACCATAGAATTGACACCTGATCTGCCAGTTTACCCTAATGGTTATTGGTATATGGATTATCGTTCAGATGAACTTAAGAGATGTATACAAGTATTTACTAACTTAGATGGTGATTATAATATATCCTTCCCCAATGCTGCCAACGATTTTGATTTCCAGACACGGATGTATTGGGTGGAAGGTAATCCTGGTTTAACTGCTGAAATATCCCACACAGTTGCCGATATTTGCATAAAAGGGCAAGACCCGGTTGTATTGTTAAGATCATATGTATTAGACGCTATATTGATTGACGGTAATCTATTTTATCCAAATCAGCCA
>QXXX01000002.1:782-15241 GCA_009887195.1 Candidatus Poseidoniales archaeon
AGAGGCTGGGGCTCTGAAATATCACCAGGTTATATCCTCTCAGTTGCTGATTCAAGTTGCAAATTAGCCAGTAAGGTCAGCACTCCAACTAAGCCTGGAGACTCATCTCAATGGGTTTGGAATACAAATTACCGTAATACTGCGCTAATTCCAGCAATCCAAGACAACGATTCGATTCTAGTGGTATTTGAAGAAGGCGATGACATAACGATATGTTCAGAACAGATGCATCCAGATCCCTCGCTAAAAATATTAGTTGAATCCGGTCCAGAACTAATTTTAGAAAGAAACGGTAATTTCCATCGATTATGGACTTCTATTTGGGCATCATCAGTAAATGGTCAGTTATCTAGCAGCAATCTTTCTGAGTTTGTGTTTCATAATCCTACTAACGATACAATTGGAGTGAATATTGTACAAACGACCTCAGGTAATGAATCAACTGATTGGATTATAGATAACTCGACAAATCTACTTCTTCCAGGTGAAAATGAGTTCAAATTCACTCCACCAAACAGCATCGTCTCAACATTGTGGGTCGACTTTGAAGACGGAGAAGTATACATCTATTTGGGCAGTTATTCGTAGGTGGTAATATGAAGATAGCAGTCTTAGGTGCGGGATCTATTGGGACTCTGCTAGCAGCAAAGTTGGCAAATTCAAAACTTGCCGATGTATTAGTGCATGCTCGAGGCGAACATGCTGCTAAATTAGCATTGGATGGGATTTCTATAACAGGGCATCAAGAGCTAGAAATATTGGCAGATGATTATGAAATATCAATTGCAGATGTGATGCCAAATGATGTTTTTGAAGGGGTAGCAGACTACGTATTAATCTGTAGTAAGGCGAATCAAGTGGAGGAGTTATTTGACATTGCTAAACGAATGTGTCATTTAGACACCAAAGTCATGGTTATGAGCAATGGCCTTGGACATGTCGAGAAATGTAGGGACACTTTTGGAGCACATCGTACCATAGCAGCCACTACTACTCATGGAGCTTGGCGTCCTAGAGCAGGAGTAGTAAATTGGGCTGGTATAGGAGCCATTAATTTGGGGGAGTTGCCATATGGGGCAAAGTTATCCCAGATTCAGGATTTTGTAGATTTGTTAGAGAAGTCTGGTTTGAATCCAAATTTACATACTGATGGAATGGGGATGATATGGTCAAAGATACTGCTGAATATTGCGATTAATCCAATAGCGGCAATTACGGGTCTTAGAAACGGGGCATTACTCGAGGAGGAGATGTTTGAAACATGCGTTGAAGTAATGTTAGAAGGTGCGAAAATCTCTAGATTAGAGGGCATCACAACTCCTGATGATGCAACACTAATTGATAACCTTAGAATTGTATTACACGCGACATCAAATAATCAATGTAGTATGTTGCAAGATGTAAGGGGAGGAAGGGATACTGAAATAGAATATCTTAATCGGCAAGTGGTTGACCGGGCAGAAAAATATGGCGTCGCTACACCTCTAAACCAATTATTGAGTAAATTGGTAGAGTCCATAACTTCATACTAATTCTGTGTTATAATGAAGGCCCCTGTTTTCTTTTCTATCATTTGCATCATCAGTCACTAATATTGCCACTTGGATTAAATTACGTAGTTCAATAATTTCTCTCGATGGCAGGGCAGATTTCCAAATCATATCGATTTCTCTGTTTAGCAGGTGTAATCTTCTTGCTGCACGATTTAACCGCTTAAAATTCCTAACAATTCCGACTTCTGTTGACATTGTATCTTTTAGCATTGTTAAATCATTGATGATTGGTGCATGCTCCTTGAGTTCATTTAATCCGTCTGCACGCCAATCAGGCAAGGCTTTTTCAGTTCCTTTTGGACTATTTTCTATTATGTGATTTGCGGTATTTTTGGCAAAAACAACGGCTTCTAATAGGCTATTTGATGCTAGCCGATTAGCGCCATGCATACCTGTACATGCAACTTCGCCAATTGCGTAAAGGTATGGCATAGGGGATTGTTTATTCCTTAATTTAGGCCTTCCGAAGCGGTCAACATCTAGTCCACCAACTATGTAATGGGCAGCAGGGGATATTGGCAAATGGTCATATCCAAGTCTTAGATTGTATTTATCTAAGTGAGTTTGCATGTTTGGGAATGATTCTTTAAGCATGGATTTTTCCAAATGTGAGGTTACCAAATAGACATTTTTTTCACCGGTTTTTTTGAGATTATTATCAATTGCTCTAGCAACTATGTCTCGAGTTGCCATCGAACCTAACGAGGAGAACTCTAGGGTGAATGAATAATTGTTAGGAGCTGGTGCTTCTTGTCCTAGCTTAATTGCGGTTTGACAATCGTCTTCCCACTTTGCTAATCCTTGCTTATCTAATATCACTCCTCCTTCACCTCTTAGCGCTTCAGTTATTAGATACGGACGGTCATTTTTGACTGTTAGGGCAGTAGGGTGAAATTGAATAAACGCCATATCTTTTACTGCCGCTCCGCACCGATAAGCCATCGCAACCCCATCTCCAGTGGCGACTCCTGGATTAGTTGTTTTAGACCATAATTGCCCAACTCCCCCCGTTGCTATTATGACACTATCTGCCTTGACTGTAATCACTTCTGTAGATTTTTGATCTAAACACCAAACTCCACATACTCCTTCTTCAGGATTGCGATAATCTCTTTGAACCAAATCTATTGCTAAGGTGTTTCGCATCAAGGTAATGTTGTTATGGTTCTTTGCAGCTTCACTTAGCGCTCGTTCGATTTCCCGTCCTGTTGCATCTTTGGCATGTAAAATTCGACGTTCTGTATGACCTCCTTCTTTGGCCAATTTAAAATCTCCTTGCTGATTCTTTTCAAATTGAACTCCTATGTTGACAAGTTCAAATATGCACTCAGCAGCTCCTTCTATAACTTCCCTGACCATACTTTCATTGCATAATCCATCACCTGAGGCCAAGGTATCTTGAATATGCGATTCCTTAGCCCCGATATCCGTTTTATCTAGGATTCCAGCAATTCCTCCTTGAGCCCAATTGGTAGATGAGTCTTTCAGTCGCTGTTTTGTGATAACTGTGACGTCATGCCCAGCATTGGCTAATTTGAGTGCTGAAAACAATCCAGCAATTCCACTGCCGATAATCGCAATGTCTGACATGGTAAGCAAACTTACCGAAATGATGCTTCCTTTTCAATTGTTTGAGCGATAGACCTATCAAATCAATTCAATGTGGAATGACATGGGCAGCATAAGACGCAATCTCGCGACCATCATTGGCTTCTCTATGGTCGCCTTTGTTATTGCGAATGTCCAATTTGGCATGGTTGCTCCACAAATCATTGATGGGGCGGATACATCAAAAGTAGACGTGCTCAAAATGCTTGAACCTCATTGTGCAATTTCCGAAATTGAATCTGAATTAGCTGAAGGGAATGACAGTTTTTGTTTAGCAGATGCTGGAGAATGGAATGGGGCAGATTTACTCTTGTTAGCAGAGGGAGTATTCATGCTGTTTGTGGGTAGATTCAAATTTCCCCAACAAGGTAGGTGGGCAAAACGACTCAGAAGGCTGGCATTTATCGGCGGGTGTACACTATTTGGTCTAGCGATATTAGATCGATTAGAAGTTTTACCGAGGTCTGTAGGTTCTGAAGGGATTGCTGAATTAATACCATTAGATGTCTCGCCATTATTTGTTCAATTAGGAATGGCGATAGTGGGAGCATTCATGATGCGTGGTCCTAAACATTGGGAGGCCGAAGCGGTTGACTTGACCAATAAACGGTTAGAAAGTCGACGTGCAGTAGCAGATAAATTCCGTTCTAAGTATGGCACTATTGCTAAACCATTACCCGAATTACACGGGAAACAACAACGTGTTGCCCGCTCGCCATTAATGCACAGGGATTCAAAATTAGCAATGCAACGCTCGACAAACTCTGTCAAGGTTAAGGCAACATGTCCTTATTGCGAAGGTGCAGGTTGTAAAACATGTAATTTTTCTGGTAATATTTAGTCCTATTCGGGTAAATTTGACCACTAGTAAAAACGCAGTATTGAGTACTCAACTCTAGTATACTTTAAGACCTTTAGAAGTCCGCTCTAAAGAATAAGGTCGGAGTTTATTTTCCGCTTGAGGGATTGGGTATGTATCTAAAAGCACTTGAAGTTTCAAATTTCAAATCATTCAAAGGAGAGGTCACGATACCTCTAGAGAGGGGATTTACGGCAATTACCGGGCCAAATGGCTCAGGTAAATCAAATTGTGGAGACGCAATTCAATTCGTATTAGGCCCTAGATCAAATAAAACCATTCGAGCCCAAAATTCCAAAGATCTGATTTTCAATGGCGGCAATAACAACAAGCCAGCAAGGTCCTGTAATGTCACATTAGTATTTGCCAATCCGACACTGGATAATGGCCGTCGAAGACTCCCAGTAAATCTAGATGAAGTTAGAATGTCTCGTTCAATCAGACTCACTAAAAGCGGCAATGTAGTAACTAACTATCACCTAAATGACGAGGAGAGTTCACAAAAATCTTTTCACCGTATTCTTGGGGCAGCTAATGCTAGACCTGACGGGTATAACATTGTCTTGCAAGGCGATGTTACAAGTTTAGCAAAGATGACAGCTAAAGAACGCCGGAAAGTACTGGATAGTGTTGCTGGAGTCACTCTATATGATGATGAGATAAGAAAAGCAGACCGTCAAAAACAAAGCGTGGAAGATTACATTGAACGAATCAAACTACTGGAAGATGGTCAAAAGTCAAGATTAAAGGATCTCAAAAAGCAAAAAGATCTCGCTATGAAAGTAAAGGACTTGGTCGAAGAATTAAACCAATCAAGAATTATTGCATATCAAGCAAACTATGCTAGCCAGTTAGCGGAAAAGCAATACCAAGTCAACGAACAAGCCAGGTATTTGCAAGAAGCAAATGACTTGGATTTGCTGGTGAAAGAAGGCTCGAAAAAGTTGCTTGCTTTAGATGACCAAGTTGGCGAATTACAGAGGCAAATTGAAGAATTGACCGGCGGAGAAAACAAAGGACTCAACAAATTAATTTTTGACCTGCACTTGAAAATTGATACCAATAAAGATCGTATTTCAGATGCTGAAAGCAAAGACTCAGAGGATAACAACGATCTTACCGCGCTAAATGAGCAGTTAGAAATTGCTGCATCCGCGCTAGAAGAGTTCATCCAAACGTTAAATTCAGCACAAACCGACCTTGAAACCTCTAAGTTATCCCTAAAAGAGGCAAAATCTGAAGAATTAGCAGTACAGGAGATAATGGAATCATCAGGAGATGAAAGCGCAAAGTTTTCCCAACAACTGACTAAACTGTTGGCAGAATTAGGTTTGGCCAATGAAAAATTAAACGCAGCACAAACTGAGGTGAATCGTACAGCTGCACAAGCAGAAATAATCTCTGAACAATTGTCTAATGCACAAAGTGAGTCAGAAGAAAACCGATTGTTACTTGGAGAATTAGAATTGCAAGGGGAAGAATTCAACGGCCCTAATTCAACAGTCGACCGGAATAAGTTGTCAAAAGATTTGATAAATGCTCAAAGGAGTGAAGGTAAACTAGTTGAAGAATCTCAATTGATAGAAAATAAACTAAGAGAATCCGAAAGGAAGCGTGAAAGATTACGGGCTGAGATGGAAACCTCTTCAGGGGCAAAAGGAATGGCAGGGGGTGCTGCAGCAATTATTACCGCTAGAGATAACGGCGAACTAACCGGTATTATCGGCAGCATTGCAGAATTATGTGCACCAGTTGATTCGTCTCATGATAGCGCCTTAGCCACAGCAATAGGTGGTGGAATGACTTCGATTGTTGTCGAAAGCGATGAAGTCGCAGCAAGGGCAATAAAATGGCTTGCTGAAAGAAGGGCAGGAAGGGCAACTTTCTTGCCGCTCAATAAATTAAACAGTAACAGAACCGCAGGAAAAGCATTGATGGTTTCTAAGAAACCAGGCGTGATTGGTTTTGCTCATGAACTATTAGATTACGATCCTAAAATCGATATAGCAATCAAATTTGTCCTTAGGAATACCTTGATTGTTGACTCCTTATCTACTGCTAGGAGTAACATGGGAGGCGTTAGACTAGTTACGCTGCGTGGTGATGTGACTGAAGCGGGCGGCGCCATGGTTGGAGGTTCAAAGCGCAAAATGTCGGTATCTTTTGGTGGTGGCATAAAAGGTGCTAGCGAAGTAGAAAAACTATCTTCTGAAATCAGTAAATTACAACTTATGTCCGAAACTGTCAATGCAGCACTATTAGAGGCTAGAAGAGAACAACAAAGGCTACGTTCAAAAATCAATGAATTGACTGATAGCGATCATGCCATAAAATTACAAGAATGGAGGGCTGAACTTAAGCAAGCTAAATCAGTCTACAACAAATCATTAGGCGAGATTGCTACAATTGAAAAGAAGTTATTGGTGCTTGAAGGAATGGCAGCAAGTCATATCGATGAATTAGATCAAGCTCAGTCAGTCGTTGCAGATTTTGAATCTGCAATTGTGGAGGCTAGAGCACAACTTGAATCTGCAAGTCCAGAGCATCTCAAAGATCGAATGCATGCAGCGCAAATGAAGCGTCTTGATGCAGAAGGCACCATGTCAAAGGCTCTAACAGCATTAGAGAGTGGTTCAGAGCACAAAGATTTGCTAAACCAAAGAGTGCAAGACTTAGAGTCAAGAATCAGCAGTATCAAACATTCAATTATCGAGAGAAGCGAAATGATTGATAATTTACAAGCTGCGATTGCCACAGATTCAATTGAACTAAAAGATAAGGAAGAAGAAAGAACTCAACTTCTAGAAGAGAACAAAGGCCTTGAAGATGAAAGGATCGAACTCGTGGATGAGAGAGCGAGCTTAAGGACTGAGTTACAGCAGAAATCTACCGATTCACAATCCCGTCGCAGACTCAGTGATGAACTTTCAAGATCTATTGTCAATAAAGAAATGGCAATTAATGAATTATACCTGGAAATGCAAAGCAATGATGTAGAACCAGCTCAATCAGACGTTACCTTACCTTCAGTTGGGGATGCGGACAAGAAGGTTAGGACGCTTGAAAGAGCAATGGAGCGTCACGGCCCGGTAAATATGCTTGCTATAGAACAGTATGCTGAGTGCGAAGAACGCCTCAATTCAATGAAGGATGAATTCAAGCAATTACAAGCCAGAAAGGCAAACCTTGTCGATATTACCGAGCAACTAGAGAGTCAACGAAAGTCGAAATTAGTAAAAGTACTGGATAAAGTCAATGAAAACTTCAAGAAATCATACAAAATTTTGAGCGATGGTGGAAAAGGTGAATTGTATCTAGAAAACCCAGATGAACCATTCAAAGCAGGTCTAGAGTTGTGGGCTAAACCAAAGGGTAAATCATCTAAGGTCAATCGTTTACAATTATCTGGTGGAGAACAATCAATGGCTGCATTAGCATTGATATTTGCCATTCAAGATTATGATCCAAGTCCATTTTACTACTTTGATGAAGTTGACCAAAACCTAGATGCGGTAAATGCAGAATTAATTGCAAAGATGTGTCGTCAGAGGAGTAAGAAAGCACAATTCATCATGGTCACTCTAAGAAAGGTCTCTTTGAGGCTTGCAGACCACCATATCGGTATTACTCACGGTGGAGATGGCTGCAGTAGAAGAATTGTCGACTTTGATCGAGAAAGAGCCATTGAATTGAGCGAGATTGAATCTGCCAAGGACAATCCGCTTGATGAAAGAATCAATGCCATTAAACTTGAAAAACAGCTTGAAGCAGATTCTGACATGCCAACAGTTCCAGAACCTTTGGCCCCGCCCAGTAGCCTTGGTGGGTTATTGAACTATGCTGAGGATGATGAACGTGAAGATTCATCGATAACAAGTCTTGCAGATAGAGCTGGTGAGATGACTGAAGAAATCGAAGAGCGACAAGAATTGGTTGAAGCTATAGAAGCAATTAATCAAGAGTTAGAGAAAGAAGACGACTTGGAAGTAAATGAATAATTGTGAGGTGAGGGCTTGTCGACAAAACAATCAGTACTGGATAAATGGTTCTTAAGGCAGGACATCATTGATCAATTACTCGAATCAGGGGAAGAATCAGAAGATGCACTAAAGTTTGCTGAGCGAATTATGCCAGTAGTTGAGGCAGAAGAGTCTGAATATCAATCACTAGATGACCCATTTGACAGATCTGTTGCGCTAGTATTATCTTTAGTTAAAGATCAAGAACTCAATCCATGGGACATAGACCTTTCCACCTTTTTGAAAGTATTTACCAAGCGGGTTAGGTCTGAATCGAATAAACTGAATTTACCAGCATGTGGACGTTTGATTAGGATGGCTTGGGAAGTATTGAATCAGCAAGCAATCGTATTATTTGACAGGGTACAAAACATGGACCAAGAAGATGACTGGGAAGATGATGTTGATTTCGGCTGGGAGTCGGATTATGATGACCAAGATTATCTTTTTACTACTTCAATTCTAGAGGGTGATGTACAACAATTACTTCCATCATTATTTGATGAAAGAATACGTAGAGATGAAGGACGGCCAGTGACTTTAGGTGAACTTCTATCTGCCTTCAAAGATGCTGCTGAGGATGCTGAGGAATTAAAAATTCGTGAGGAAAATAGAATTGCCCATCAAGCAGAATTAGGTGATTATCTAAATAACGTAGGTAGTAGAATGCATAATGAAGATTTGGAAGGTGATATCTATAGATGCTGGTCTGCTCTTAGGAGTGCTTGCCAAAAATCGGGTTCCTCAAAAGTGAAAGTAGTTCAAGTAATGGCTGAATTAAATGATCTCCTGCTGGCTGAAAATGGCCATATTGAACAAGGCTATCAAGAAGAATCCAAAGTGGCTTCTTTCATTGCTAGTTTGTTCTTGACTCATCGGGGATTTGCTTTAATTAGTCAAGATGAAGTGCCATATGGCGACATAATGTTGGAAGATTTATGGCCTAACGTAACCGGATTTAAAGAAATAAAGGAAATCATAGAAAATAAACAGCAAGTTCACAGTAACTCTTCTGATGAAGAAGAGACTGGTTCAGTACAATTTGCAAAGCGTAGAGCTGAAAAATTGCGAATAAAAGAAGAGAAAGCAAAAAAGCAATTGCAGCAAGAGCAAATGCAATCACCAGTTGAAGATGATTTGCCAGAACATGAATGGTTGGTAGAGTAAGGATTTGATTACATGTCAGAAATACAACTTGATACACTACTCGAAGCAACACTGTTTGGTGCTGGAAGGTCAATGACTGTGGCTGAATTATGTCATTCGTTGGGCTATGATGAGGAAGAGATGTTAGATTGCTTATTTTCGTTACGTTCCACGCTAAAAAGACGTCGTGGTGGGGCTTTACAAATCGCCGAAGTGGGAGATAGGTGGGCAATCGAAGTTAAACCCGAGATCGCTAGTCATTTGCCTAAGGGTGCTAAGACGGATCTGCCAAAGAAATTACTCAAGGCAGCATCACTAATCGCTTATCATCAACCGATGTCTCAATCAAGACTAGTCGAATTATTAGGTCAGAAAGCGTATGATTATGTCAGGGAATTGGCACAATACGGCATGATTGACCGTCGTAAAGACGGTAATACTAGGAGATTAACTACTACAAGAAGATTCTCTGAAGCCTTTGGTTGCCCATATACGGACAGGAAAAAAGTCAAAGCTTGGTTCAGAGAACAAGTCCAAAACACAGGTATTCTTGATGAGTTAGAAACCAAGGATGTTCTAAAAAGTGAAACCGAGTATCAAGGAACAGTTCAAGAGACATTAGAATTCGAACAAGAGTGACTATTCTTTTCTTAACTCTTCTAATATTTTCTTTACTGCAGTTTGAGTTTTTGGTCCATTGAGTGCTTGTAACCTTGAAGCAACTATCTCAATTTCATCACCCTCTGCTCCAGCACTTACCGCCATATTTCTAGAATGCAACTTCATATGACCAGCTTGAATGCCGTTGGTTGCAAGTGCTCTAAGGGCTCCAAGGTTTTGAGATAGTCCGGCGGCACAGATTATTCCAGCCAACTCATTTGCAGACTCAGCTCCTAGAATTGCAAGATTTGCTCTTGCTGTTGGATGAACTTTGGAAGCGCCTCCAACAATCCCAACAGCCATTGGAGTCTCTATACTTCCAACCAAGTTTCCTGAATCATCTACTGACCAATTAGTCATTGAAGTGTAATGGTGGCTAGAGTAAGATGCCCAAGCATGACAGCCAGCTTCAATAGCACGCCAGTCTTGTCCGCAGGCTACAGCAACACTGCTGATTGCATTCATCACTCCCTTATTGTGTGTAGTCGCTCTAAATGGGTCGCTGACGGCAAAATGATGTGCTTCAATTATTCCTTGAATGACATCAAGTCCATTTTCTCTGGTGCCGTCATTAGCTATCTCTTCGGGGGTGAAGGTCGCAGAAACCCTTGCTAATCTGTGGGCGGCTAGGTTTGAAAGTATTTTCAAATGCACTCTGCCTCCAGTCATTCTTTCGATTTCAGGGGCGATTAATTCTGCCATTGTATTAACTGCGTTAGCTCCCATAGCATCTCTACAGTCAACAATAATGTGTAGGATGAGCATAGGGCCTGACATAGTTTCTATGATTCTAGTTTCAATCCTTTTGCAACCGCCGCCAAGTTTTATCATTGTAGAAGGCAGGCTATTGCATAAATTGATTATGTTATCCTTTTCTTCATGTATGCTTTTCATAGCCGTTTCAAGATCTTCAACATCTAAAATTTGCAACTGACCAATCATTAGAGGGCCATCATTTTGCGTCCGAAATCCACCATTCTCTAGGCACCTTTTGGCCATATTTGATGCCGCGGCAACAACGCTAGATTCTTCCAGGCAGAAAGGAATGAGGTAATGCTTACCGTCAATAACAAAATTTGTCGCTATCCCTACTGGTAGCGACATAGTTCCAATGACGTTCTCAATCATTCGATCGGCGGCATCGTCGTCTAATTCACCATTATTGGCCAATGCCGCTACATGTTCATCAGAAATACCAGATAGCTGTTGAACCAGTTTTCGTCGTTCTTCTACAGATAATTTGAAGAAACCGCTTAATCGACTATTCTCTACTGGCATGTTCTCACTATTGCTGGCCATGTCGAGTCTGCAAATAAGCAATGGGTTGTAAGTTGGGTAGATTAACGCTATTAACGCTTTTATTAACGCGTTAATTGTGCGTTAACTGTGCGTTATTTGGGCTGATATAACCAGTTGAATAAACGGATTGACGCGAGATAACGGGTTCTAAAGGTATTGATTATGGTGAAGTATCAAATACCCTCTTGGTCGATGGTGTCTACATGCGTGTAGAAGGGTTGCAATTTGATATTCCAGAGTTAGCATACAATCCATTCTCAACTAGTCCGTTAGAAAGTAATCAATCCGACTTGTATGTTGGTAGGCTAGGGGTGAGAGCAAGAATCTCGCAAAATATCACTTTTAGATCCAATCGTAGTATACTCATGGTTGGAGAACTTGGTAGTGGTAGAACATCCTTACTTCGTTGTGCAGGGGCAGAAGCTCCAGTTTATGTCCATATTGACCATATTGCCGCCTCAAAACCTGGTGAAAGCCTTCTGCACCGGATGTATTCTAGCCTGGTTGGATATGATATCCCGGAAAACTCAGTTGAATTAGTCAATAAAATGGTGGAATTTTCACGTTCCTTTAAGAACAAATTACCGTTAATTGTAATTGATACTCCAAATGTTGAGGGAAGTATACTCTCAGTTGCACTGCGTGACGTACTGCCGTCGCTAGAACGTTTACAGGCGGTAATTGTCGTGGTTGTTGAACCAAAGCAGAGGATGAATATCCCAGATTATTTACTGAATACGTTTGCTAATGAAGTCAGTATTAATTCACTTACCATAGACGAAGTGCAAGAATTGGTTGAACGAAGAATTCTATCTGTGACAAATAAGGGATTCAATCTCACGTTTGACGAGGCTAAGGTAATCCATAAAAAAACTGCAGGGGTTCCAATTGAAATAGTCAAATTCATGCGTGATGCAATAGATAATATGATGATGAAGAATGACGGGATTGAAGTTTTGATAAATCATAATACAGAAGATAGTGAGTTAGATGTGATTGAAAAAGTAGAATATGAGAAGGAAGTAATCGACCATCTTGAATCAGCAAAACCAGATCAAATAATCGACGCATCTCTGCCTTGGGATGAGAGAGATGAGTTAAGTGATTTGACTTCACAAATGGAAACTACTAACCCATTTGGTTTTGAGTTGGACTTAGACGAATTATCGGAATCTCAACAATTCGATGAAGATGTACAGGAGCACACATTCTCAGCTTTCCCGTCTACCGATGATACGAATACTGAAACAGTAAAACAACGTCCTTACATAAATGCAGGAGCATTTGGTGGACTGTTAGGTCGAACAAGAGAATTTGACGACAAAGAAAAGTCAGCACCAGGTATTATGATCAATGAGATGGAGACTCAGGGGGCAGAACTTTGGGTGTCCAAAGATCTGGTGGAAATCGAAGAAAAAATAGAATTTTCTGCCGAAGACTCTGCTGAATTAATCCATGATGAAATTGGAATTGACATAAGTGAAGATTTCTTTGAATTACCAGAATCCCATAATGTGCCTGAAAATGATGCTACTAATGCCAATCAGAACCTTGGGTTATTGTCAACTCAAATTGCTGCATTATTAGCCTCACTGGTGACAAATAATACCGTTGAAGGTATATCGGATACAAGTTCCAATCGGTTCGTGAGCGCGTTAATGAACCTGTCAAATCAAAACTTTTCAGCAAAAACAGATTATCCGCTAGATTCATTGGCACTCTCTTCCCTAAACTCTAATGAATCCTATGTGTTGTCTATTGCTAGGTTGAGGAAATATTCTCCAAGTGATAAAGAGATACTGTCTAATCTAGAGATTAAACGCCCTAGGTTGTCTCAAATAAGTAATAAGTTACTAAAGTTAGGAATTCTAAACGTAAGGATGAAAGGTCGCAGTAGATATTTTGAACTTACCCAAGCAGCAAAAGCGCAATTGATTGCCTGGGGCATTATTGGCGGTGATGAATAATGACATGGAGCATATCATGGTCATGGCAAGCACCTTCTAGAATTTCTTGCATTGCAGCAGTTGAAGGCGGGGTTGTGGTAAGTAGTGGTCTCGAATTATACCTCTTAGAATCAGATGGAAGTAAAAGATGGTCAATTAAAACCCCATTTAAGGTTCATTCAATTAACTACAATAACGGTATTTTAGCAGCCTTAGCTGCACATGGCTTCTATGTAATATCAACTACTGATGGAAGTATGATTCATGATGGGAGGTCTACTTATGGTGGTTTTAATGATGTCATGAGCAGACCAGGTGGTGGTTGGATTTTATCAGGCAAGGAAGGGCAATTGCACTTATTCTCTCATGAGGGAATTGGCATCAAGCGATTTGAAACCGGTAAGGTTAGAAGATTAGTAGGCTGGTTGGACAGAGAACATATTCTTTGGCAATCAGATGATGGCTTGCTATGGTGTGGCCGATTAGGTAATAATTATGCCAAGAGGTGTTTGGAAAACCGAACTTGGAGTTGGGTTTCTAGATTAGATAGTGGACGCTTGGTACTTCAGACAAGTTCTGGTGAGATTTGGGAAGGTATACCTCATCCATTTGGCTGGGATCATATTGAAAAATTACAATCAGATTCTTTAGAACCAATGGAAGGTATTCGTTGTGGAGATGGATGGTGGATTCTTGGTATTGAAGGCTTACTATACCATCTTTCAAATTCTTCTGATAGCGAAAGCAGCCAACTTGGTAATGAGATGGATTTAGGTGATTTGTTGACGAAAATCACTAATGATAGTATGGTTACTGCAACTAGAAACGGTTTAATCCGTTTATGGAAAGCACCTCATCTAGCAAACTCGGAACGTGAAAGTCGCTACCAAGCAGCAGCTGAAGCAGCATTAGCCAGAGATTGGGATGAACGTAAAGCAATATTCACTAGAGCTCAGCAAGCAGAAAATGAAGGAAGGTTATCACTTGCTGTTGAATTATACCAATCATTAGGAAGGCAAGAGGATGTCAAGCGATTATTAAAACGGCAGAAGGAGGATGGAGAATGACCGATATCAATGACAAAATTAGTGAAGAAAAACTAACTCATTACCTTAATTTAACCAAAGAAGCACGCAAAAAGGCCACTCCAATTCATGAAAAGGGCACTGAGCAAGACGATATGTTGACGGTTTTACTTAGGATGGCAGATGATTATACTAGTGATGCACAACACTTCATGAATGTAGGCGATTACATTAGAGCATATGGAGCTATAAATTATGCCCATGCCTGGATTGATGCAGGAGTAAAACTCAGATTATTGGATGGCCATGGTGATGACCGGTTATTCACTCTGCCTTAAACGTTC
>QXXX01000002.1:15251-20055 GCA_009887195.1 Candidatus Poseidoniales archaeon
GGTTACTTTGAACGACCTCAATCACATCAATACCGGATTTGAATAATCGCATCTTTAGATTTTTGTCGACTGTCAAAACAGCTAATTTCTGATTTACTGCTAAGTCATAAATAATATCATCAGTATGCCTTAAGTCATTTGAAAGGTAACTTATCTTGGTTGATTTCTTGGCTAGTAATTCAAGCAGTAATGAGTTTTTCCTCGCCCGATTAAGGTTCAACTTCTCAAGTTCGCCAGTTACTTCAGGAAGAATGATTAATTCAAATGTCCCAAATAAATGTTCTAATTCAATTTCAAAATTAATTCCAGCATCAATTATGGCGACCCAGCCACACGCATCAATGATGATTTGCTGAGTCATTATACCGCCTATTGTATTATGCCGTATCCAATCAATCGCCATCGAGAACCGATTCTTCTTGAAAGAGAAACACGTTCTCCAGAATCAACACAGATTGGTAATCTTAATTCCAAAGCAGTTCTTGTCTTTTCTGCATTTCTAGTAACTCCAACAGATGTTGCAGTTGCTACATTAATCATCAACATTTCATTATTTCTTAGAGGTTGAATTTTCTCTGGTTTATCTAGGTCCGAAGAAACCATTGATTCCATCAAGTGAACTGATATTTCTAACGCAGACCTTACCTCAGGCAGCTCACCTTCCAGTGAGACAACTTGTCCTGACAAATTATCAGAAGTAGTGATTGATGGATCAAGTTTAGTTGCAAGCCCACAAAGGCCTCCAGCATGCATTTTTTCTAACGCTAAACCGCCGCCCTGCATACTTGTAACAGTAGCAGAAATCGGTTCCCACCTAGTTTTGGAACCTTGTTCAATTTTTCTTCCTGGTCCAATTACTACCTTGTCACCAATTTTAAATTCGCCCCTGACAATACTTCCGCCAATCACTCCACCGAGCAGTTTTGCTGGTCTAGTTCCAGGTCTGTTAATATCAAATGATCTTGCAACATGCATCAATGGCTTTTCCTTTTCATCACGCTCTGGTGTTGGGATCGTGTTCTCTATGGCGCTAATCAGAATATCCAGATTAACGTCATGATGAGCAGATACAGGTATTATAGGTGCATTTTCAGCTACCGTACCGCTCAAAAAATTCTTAATTTCTTGATGAGATTCAATCGCTCGTTCTCGACTGACTAAATCAATCTTATTTTGAACAACTACAATGTTTTTGATGCCAGACATATTCAAAGCCATCAGGTGTTCTCTAGTCTGGGGCTGGGGGCATTTTTCATTAGCTGCAACCATTAACATTGCACCATCCATAATTGAAGCGCCAGTAATCATGATTGCCATTAATGTCTCGTGACCAGGTGCATCGACGAATGACACTACTCTTTGCAAGTCACTAGGGGAATCTTTCTTACCTTCTGGGTGCTTTCCTGTAGCATAAAAAATACCATCTTTAGTTTTGTAAAATGCAGTGTCGGCATATCCTAGTTTAATCGATATGCCTCTTTTCCTTTCTTCAGAGTGAGTGTCAGTCCAAACTCCTGAAAGAGCTTTTGTTAAAGTGGTTTTACCGTGATCGACGTGACCAACTAGTCCAATGTTTACAGTTGGCTGCTCGGGAAGTTTTCTCGCCATTCCCGTCAACCCCTACTACGAAAACCCTCTCGGGATTCACTCCGATGTTTCCTCGCTTCCCGATGCAAGAATGTCTGATAGTGCTTTCTTGCCAGACTCGATAACTTTGAGGTTAACTTGTCTTGTATCTTGTGTAATAGTATTGCCACGGAAGTTTCTACGCATCCTTAGACCATTTGGTTTGTAGCGGAATCGCTTTTTCTCGCCGCCTTTATTCTTGAACACTAAACTATGCCCTTTGAAACCAGTTGAAGCCGTGACTAGAATTGATTGGCGTGAGCCGCCTTCTAGGTCTCTTCTAAGAGGAGTTCCAGTTTTATCTGAGCCACCAGTAATTTGAAGTTTGTAGCCAGAAAGAGTTTGGTCTCCTTCTCCGACGAAAATACCATCAACGACATCGCCAATTTTCTTACCGAGTAATTGTGAGTGATTATTACCACTGATTTTCAGTGAATAGGCTCTGCCGTTACTCTTTGGGTTTGTGTCATTTACGACAGCAACGAGTTCTCCTTGTTGACCTCTAGCCATATTAACGCCTCTAAGACAGGTTGCCGAACAGTGACCTGTATTTATGCTCACCGCATAAAACATTGAGTTATAGAAGCCGTCACAATTCCTTTTTTACCAGCATTTCTAATCTTTTAGCAATATCACTAGGTAAGAAGTGAGGCATTGAAAGATGGGTAGTTCTTCCCCTTCCACCGACAACTGTGGAGATCCTAGTGACGATTAGTTGGCGCTTCTCAAGTTCCTTGAGATATTTCCACAATGTAGTGTGACTCTTCATTTTTTGATCATATTCCTCACAAACTACTGCGTAAAGATTTTCTACGTCTCCCGTGGTCATCGAACTCTCTTTCCTAAGTCTTCGGCAGATGGCTAGCAGGACTAACATTGCATGAGCTTGAAGATTTTCTAGAGAATCAATTTCACTAACAACGTCAACTGAGAGTTCTTTGTCTTTTGAGTGCACATCATCCGCACTAATTTCTCTAAGTGTATGATCGTCCTGTCTTATTTCACAAGCCTCAGCTGCAGCTTTTAGTAACTCAATGGCCAATCTTGCATCACCTATTGGTGCAGACTTCTGTGCGATTAATCTAACAATATCATCTGAGCATGAACCATTTGTTAACGCTAAATCAACTCTCTGTTTACTAATTTTGTACAATTCTTCTTCATTGTAAGACGGAATTTGAATTAAATTAGTCTTACCCATCCTTGATAGTACTGCGGTCTCTAAAACATCGATAATTTGTTCCTGGCTAATTAGAATTAGTGAAAGAGTACCTTTGCCTTCTTGGTCTTCATCAATTCGCAGTAGTTGGTAAAGAATATCATCGCCGGATCTTCTCAACATATGATCTACTTCATCTAATATCACGATTAAATGAGCTGAATTCCGTCTAGTTAGTTTCCTTAAACTGAGTAATAACTCTCCCACAGAGAGTCCTCTGTCAGGATGACCAGGGTCTATTGCATGCAGTATTCGTTGAACGACTCTAGTGCTAGTTGAGGCGTTGCGGCAGTTGACATGGGCTATACGAATCTCTCTTCTATTGGCTAAATGTCGTTTAAGGTCACGGCAGAAGGTTTTGACAAGAACAGTTTTACCGCTCCCTACTGGACCTGATATGACTGCTCTGCAACTAGCCTCTGGCCGGTCTATAGAAGAAAACCTAGCGGCTAACTTATTTTGAAAATCTTCTCTTCCAACAATGTTCTCAGGTACATAATCAAAATCCAAAGGTCCTGGGTCTTTGATGACGTAACCGGCACCAATTCGGTCAAGATAGCCACTCATAACATCGGAAGGGTTACGCCAACCGTTATTGAATATACGCTTTAACAACGAGTAATTATTGATATTTTGTCAGTCAAGGTATCTCATCAAACATATATCCAGTTTCCCATTTCTTCTCGCCCAGAGCCACTTCTAATTCAAATGGGGTAATCAAAGGTTTTCGATATCTTACCGCATCATCAATAGCAATTCTAGGGCATGCAGTGTTGACAAATGCGTCAACTGGATAGAAATCAATCAGGTCAGGTCCAATGTGTTCAAGTGCTAACAAATAGCCCTTTTTTCCATGCTTTTCTAATAATCTTTTCATTCTCAAAGCAAGTGTTCTTCTCATTTGTCCTGGCTTTTCACCAATCAATATGCCAAAAGACTGACAGTCTTGGCTAGACATTATCAAGCCAAAGCGTTGTCTAAGTATCCTTTCAATCCGTTCGAAAGACATCTCTTGAGCATCTCCTGAGTATGGGTCAAGCATTGCTAATGGTTTTCCAGTATGCAGGACTAGGCCAATTGGATGAAAATCTCCGGACCCCAAAAATAGGTAATGCCCGATACTTGGATCATCTCCAGAATAATTACAGCCGAGTACTTGACCCGGGAATGATAGTCTTGCTCCACCAATTGGAATAGTGACATCATAGCCTGCAGCTTCAAGTCTATCATGGAAGTCAGGTAGTAGGTGTAAGTGCTGTATTGAACCTACCAAGCCAAGTTTTGTATCAGTTAGCGGAGCCATTCTACCAACCGCGTCCATGAATTTTTCTTGAGCAGCTTCTTCTGAGAGTATTGTATTCTCATGCTGATTTGCCATTCTTTCTCTAGCCATGGCAAGATGTCTATTTAGAGTAGGTATTACAGGTTTTAATTCAGGGTCACCATCATAAGTCACATCAATGAATTCTGTTGGCATGCCAGAATCTATGTTCATTTGGGAATGGCCCATGTGAGCAACTAGTTCAACTCCCATCATTTGCATTTTATCATGCACTAAATCACAAGCACCGTAACACGGGTCAGCAGCCAATATCACTTTTGCACTGGTTTCGGTTTCTATTTCATCCATCATTTCAAGAGCTTGCATTTTAAGTCCTTCAGGCACTTGCAAAGCAATTAGACGGTTATCGTTTTCCTTAATTTTATCAACTAAATCATTTAGTTTAAAGTCATGTCTAGATAGGTCCAATTAATCACTTCCTTAATCAAGAATGACGACTTTTTCGCCATCCATTTCTAGTTTTACCAAGGAATCGAACCTTATTTCTGGATAATCCTTCTGAAGAGTTGCCATACCAGGTCCTTTTTCAACAACAACGACTATGTTTTGAATTATTGCTCCTGTTTTCTTAACTCCTTCAATGACGGATCTAATAGTTCCACCTGTTGATAATACAT
>QXXX01000002.1:20191-20894 GCA_009887195.1 Candidatus Poseidoniales archaeon
AATTTTCACCATGTTTGATATCATTGAGGAATATGCTTCCTTTAGAATAGCCAGTTTCTTGATTAATTTCAATCTCACCTTCAAGGCCGTATTGGCGTTTTCGCCCAATCACCATTGGTATTCCAGTCCGCATTGAGAGTGGTGCCATCAAAGGAAGACCCATCGCCTCAATTCCAAGAATCATATCGACAGTTCCCCAATCTATTAGCGGGACTGAGAGTTCAATAACCGCTTTGAGAACTTCTGGTTCTAATCTAGGTACTCCATCAGTAATTGGATGGATGAAATATGGATAATCGCCTTTCCAAATAATTGGAGCGTTGATTAAACTCTCTTTTAGAATCGCAATTTCTCTCATGATGGTCACCTTTGCCATCAAAGCTCTGCGAGATATTCAACATATTCATCAGGGTCTAATAGTAGTTCTAAATCTAAATTATGGGGCTCTAAGATAATAATCCAACCAAGGTCATAGGCAGAGTCATTAGCCAAATCTGGATTGATTTCTACTTCTCCATTAACTTCGGCTATTAGTCCAGAAAATGGGGCAGCGAATGGCTTCTTTTCTTCAGCAGTCCATATTGAGAACATGCCATCGCCTTCATCAACTTCAGTCTCAGCTTGGGGTAAAATTATTCTCAGTACTTCTCCTATCTCTAATTTTAGAAATTCACTCACGCCGATCATCAAGCGGTCATCTTTT
>QXXX01000020.1 GCA_009887195.1 Candidatus Poseidoniales archaeon
AAATCCCCTTCCGCTTGAACGATGTAAGAGCCCCAACATGATTTACCACCACGTTTCATCCATGGTTGCCATAATTCTACCGTATCTTGTTTAGTAATGCTTTGAATCGCCATGTGTTCATGATTACCTTTGAGACAAATTATTCGCTTATCACTACGAATAAGTTTGACCACTCCTGCTGAGTCTGGGCCACGGTCGATCATATCACCTAAGCAAATAACTCGGTCTTGTTTACCAAGTCTTAGTCGATGAAGTAGTGCTCTGAAAGTTGCTAAGTGGCCATGTATGTCGCCAATAGCATACACTTTGTGGCCACCATCAATACGCGACTGTAAGTCAGCCTCGAGCGAGAGGTCCCGGATTCCCGGTCCCAATGGGATGTTTAACTTGCAAGACAAATTTTGCACCAGAGGAGTATTCCCCTCAGTATATCCACACTTACGACATTAAGTAATCTTCTCTATATTTTTCATATCATGAGGGTGTTTTTGCTACCTTTTTACAAAATCTCAAACACATTCCGCACTGTGTGTTGAATCACATGTTACGTCGATATTGTCCACCGACTTTGAACAGTGCATCAGTAATCTGCCCTAGGCTTGCAACCTTGACAGTCTCCATTAATTCTTCAAACACATTGCCACCTAAGCGGGCAACTTCTTGCAGTTGCTTTAGCGCCGCAGTAGTTTGGTCTGCTTGTACAGTTTGCCTTACTTCAACACGCTCTAGACATTCCTGTTTTTCTTCTGGTGTTGCTCTTGCTAACTCCATTTCGAAGTCATCAGCAGCTGATTCATCAAAGGCCTGAGCGTTTGGATTCTGGAAAGTATTGACACCAACAATCGGTAGAGTTCCATCGTGTTTCAAGTGCTCATAATACATTGATTCATCTTGGATCTTTCCACGTTGATACATGGTCTCCATAGCACCAAGTACGCCACCACGACGACTGATGGCTTCGAATTCTTCTAATACCGCAGCCTCGACTAACTCAGTTAATTCATCAACAATAAACGAGCCCTGCATTGGATTTTCGGTTTTGGTCCAACCAGATTCTTTGTTGACAATCAACTGAATCGCCAATGCTCTTCTTACACTTTCTTCGGTAGGAGTTGTAATCGCCTCATCATAGGCATTGGTGTGTAGTGAGTTAGCATTGTCCTGAATTGCTAACAGTGCTTGGAGAGTGGTTCTAATGTCATTGAAGTCAATCTCTTGAGCGTGAAGACTTCTTCCACTGGTTTGAATGTGGTATTTGAGTTTCTGAGACCGTTCATCAGCACCGTACATATCACGCATTGCGACAGCCCAAATTCTTCTGGCAACTCTGCCAATAACGGTGTACTCAGGGTCAAGTCCGTTACTAAAGAAGAAAGAGAGGTTTGGTGCGAACTTATTGATGTCCATGCCACGACTGCGGTAATATTCAACATAGGTGAATCCATTAGCCAGTGTGAAGGCTAACTGAGTAATCGGGTTGGCACCTGCTTCAGCAATATGGTAGCCTGAAATGGATACTGAGTAATGATTTCTTACACCGTGATCGATGTAGTATTGTTGCACATCACCCATAAGTTTGAGAGCGAATGGGGTTGAGAAAATACAGGTATTTTGTGCCTGATCTTCTTTGAGAATATCTGCTTGAACAGTGCCTCTAACGGTTTGCAAGGTTTTTGCTTTGATTTCTGCGTAGGTCTTAGCGTCGACTAACTGATCACCACGCTTGCCAACTGTGGCAAGTCCAAATCCATTGTGACCTTCAGGTAACTCGCCACTGTAAGCAACATCACTCATTTCGAGAGTTTTACCTTGCTGTGTCAAGTGAGCCTCGACTTGTTGGTCGATTGCTGCATTGAGATAGAATGCTAGAATGATTGGTGCAGGTCCATTGATAGTCATGCTGACAGAGGTATTTGGATTACACAAGTCGAAGCCAGAATACAAACGCTTAGCATCATCACAGGTAGCAATACTGACACCTGAATTACCAACTTTACCCCAAATATCTGGTCGCTTGGCTGGGTCACGGCCATACAATGTTACTGAATCAAAAGCAGTTGACAGTCTAACGTAATCTTGGCCTTGAGACAAATAGTGGAACCTACGGTTGGTACGCTCAGGACCTCCTTCACCAGCAAACATTCTAGCCGATAATTCATCGGTTCGCTTGAATGGAAATACTCCTGCAGTATACGGAAAATGACCAGGGGCATTCTCTCGTGTCATCCATGAGTACAACTCACCATCATCAGCAAAGTTTGGCAAGGCGACCCTAGGAATATCAGAATGGGCTAGAGATTCAGTTGTTGTCTTAACAGTAAATGGTTTACCTCTGACGTGATAAGTATACTCGCCACTGGAATATTCTTCGGCTAATTGACGGAATTGGCTCAGTGCAGATTTGGCATCTGCAACTTCTTCAAGCAACTCATCGATTTGGTCTTGCAAATCCTTTGCTACAGCCTTAGCACCACGTTCACTGGCATTAGCAGCCGCAGTTTCTAGATGTTGACAAAGACGTAATTTCTCGGCAATCTCATTGTTAGCAGTATGATAATCACGAACGGTAGCAGAAATTTCGGAAAGATAGTGGACACGCTCAGCCGGAATTACTCCTTTACGCTCGCCCATTTCGTCAGTTGGCAAGCTTGCTTCAAAACCGACTAATTTGGCAACCTTACCCCACAGTCGGTCAACACCGCCATCAGCGAACTGGCTAGCAATTGTTGCAACTATTGGTAATTCTTCATCAGCAACATCAAACATGTTACGGTTACGTCTAACTTGTTTACGAATTGCTCTAAGAGCATCTTCACTACCACGCTTCTCGTACTTGTTAAGCACGACAATATCTGCAACATCTAGCATCTCGATTTTCTCCAGTTGAGTATGGGCGCCAAACTCTGCAGTCATTACATACATCGAATGGTCAGCCACCGTGGTAATTGCATCACTGCCTTGGCCAATACCACTAGTTTCACAGAAAATCAGGTCAAAACCAACCGCCTTTGCTACCTCAATTGCTCGGTCTAGATTGGCAGAAATCTCACTGCCTGAGCCACGGCTAGCTAGACTTCTCATGTAGAGGTCATTATTGGATAGTGAATTCATTCGAATACGGTCACCAAGTAAGGCGCCTCCTGTTCGCTTTCTAGTCGGGTCAACGCACAGTAAGCAGACTTTCTTACCTGGATTGTCGCGTAAAATTCGCAGCATTAACTCGTCTAACAGACTTGATTTCCCTGCACCGCCAGTTCCGGTAAAACCGATTACTGGGACTTGCTTGTCACTGGAGCGACAAGTCTCAAGAGTGGCTTTGAAGGTTGCATCATCTGCACTTTCACTCATGGTCAACAGCAGTCCAACCCGAGCCATTTCCTGTGCAGTAATTGGGCTGTTGAGGGTGGCAAGTCGTTCTGGTTTAACCAGGTCTACTTCACTAGCAAGCCCCATTAAGTGATGGATCATCCCCATCAGGCCCATTGCTCGACCATCATCTGGTGAGTAGATTTTAGAAATTCCAGATTCGTGTAGGGTCTTGATTTCTGGTGGCGTAATTGTGCCACCACCTCCGCCAAAGATGCGGATATGCTGGCAGCCAGCCTCATCAAGCAGTTGGCGGATGTAAGTGAAATATTCAACGTGACCGCCTTGGTATGAGGTAAGCGCCACACCGTGAGCATCTTCTTGAATCGCGCAGTCAACTACCGCCTTTGCAGACTGGTCGTGGCCAAGATGAATCACTTCTGCACCAGATGACTGAATCAATCGACGCATGACGTTGATTGCCGCATCATGACCGTCAAAAAGCGAGGCCGCAGTGATGATTCTTGGTGGACCAGTAGAGGTCTCAAACACCGGTTCATCTTCGGCCATGATGCTTCGATACCCCTGCAGTTCATCAATCCAACCCTTCGGTTAGAGAATCAAACTTCTGAGATTTCATCTTCGCCAAGCGGCGGTAGTCCTTTCTTGGCCCGGATATAATCGGTATAATTGCCGTAATAGGTGGTTATGACACCATCTTGTAATTCCCAGATTCGATTGACGACTTGGTCAAGGAACCATCGGTCGTGAGAAACGGTTACTAAAGAGCCTTCATAACCAATCAAGGCTTCTTCTAAAGTGTCCTTTGAATCCATGTCAAGGTGGTTGGTTGGCTCGTCCATCAGTAGTAGATTGTTTTCTTCAAGTAGTAATTTGAGT
The DNA here is from genome assembly GCA_009887195.1 of Candidatus Poseidoniales archaeon. GTDB lineage: Archaea > Thermoplasmatota > Poseidoniia > Poseidoniales > Poseidoniaceae > MGIIa-L1. The sequence continues at coordinate 4,207 of QXXX01000020.1, forward strand.
AGGGCAACTCTTGCTCGTTCCCCACCGGATAACTGGGAAAGTTTGGAAGTTACTTGGTCGCTAGAAAACTGGAATCTACCTAGTGCAGCACGGATGTCCCCGTACTGGAAATCTGGTCGTAGTACCTCAATTTGCTCCACTGGATTCAGATTGAAATCAAGGGTGGCGTGGTCTTGATGGAAGTAACCAATTTGGCAACCAGGGGCTAAGTCACGGACGCCTGAGTCAAGTTTCAAATCACCATTAATCATCTTTAGCAAGGTGGTTTTACCTTGGCCGTTACCACCTACAATACCAATTCTGTCACCTTTACGGATCTCTAAATCTTGGTTATCAAGGATTGGTCTTTCTAGGCCCTCAAAGCGTTTTGAACCGCCTTCAATGTGAAGCACATCCATACTCGCTTTGTCAGTTGCTTCCAAGTTTAGAATTAGTGGTTTACGTTTCTTTGGTACTCTGTTTCTTAGCGCCTTTTGTTCCTGTTGAAGACGCTCAATCATCTTGTGTTTAGCAGATATTGATTTGTCATATTTGTTAGCGCGCTTCATTTGCTGTAGTGCGCCCATTGTGGATTGAATCTTCTTTTCAACCGTATTAATTCGGTCAGCAAGTGATGCTTCAGTAGCGATTTTTTGCTTGATAAATTGCGAATAATTACCCTTCCATGGCCAAGCCCTTAGGTTATCCACTTCGATAATTCTAGTACATACTTGGTCAAGGAAATAACGATCGTGAGAAACGATCAGTTGAGCGCCTTGGAAATCTTTGAGGAAAGCCTCCAGCCACTCTGTAGTTTGAATGTCGAGGTGGTTGGTCGGCTCGTCGAGAAACATTACATCCACACCAGCAAGCCCAACAAGTTGTCTTGCCAGTGCAAGTTTGGCTTTTTCTCCCCCAGACATTGAACTAACAGTCATGTCCATTGGGTGTTTGTCAAGGCCAAGTTCTTCGAGAATCCCCTTGGCAATACCGGCAACGTTGCCTCCGCCACTGCTCGCTAGCATTTGTTGTAGTTCGCTGTAACGTTCGATAATTGGTTCCCAATCTCCATCATAGAATGCAGGGTCAATCATTTGAGCCTCAATAGCCGCAATTTCTTCCTCCAGTTCTTGGAATTGTCGACCTTTACGGCCTAATTCTTCTTCGATAGTGGAATTTGAATCAATATCTCGAATTTGCGTGAGGTAAGCAAGCCTGATTCCAGGGGCAAAATCAATGTCACCAACATCCTGTTTCTGCTCACTTATAGTGTTGAGTAGAGTGGTTTTACCTGCTCCATTATGGCCCACAATACCTATTCTGTCACCATCATTGACAATCATGTTAATGTCTTTGAGTACATCAACTGGTCCGAAACTTCGGTCAACGCCTTCGACAGTTATCAGCTCACGAACCATGTTATCACCAAGCCTATCGGCCGATAACTGATTGATAAACCAAGTCCTCAAAAGGCTTAGTCAAATGAAGTAAACGCCCTAAGTATTCTTTGCCGACGGGCTCTTTCTGCTCTTCGCTTGGATTCTAGTTCACGGCGGGCAGCAATTTGTCCTTTCATCATACCAGGGCAGCCAAATAGACACACAGCTATTCCAAGTGCCCCACCAATACCAATGGATGATAGAAGTGGCAGTCCAAGAATCAGTGAGTTGGAAAGCCCCAGTATTGTTCCCACAATTATGCCAACTCCTAGTGGCTTTTGCAGGGTGCGAGTAAATAGAGACGGTGAAGAATAATGCTGCGCTAACTCTGTATCATCAGCAGAAAACTCTTGTTCACCATCTATAGTCATTTAACTAAAAAACCCGATGGCGGTCTATAAACTAAATGCCGAACTGCATTAAATCAGGTTTAGTTGTGACTGTCATCCGGTAGGCGATTACCGCTTTGAGGGCAAGATTCAGCCTTTGATTTTGGTAATCTCGGCTTCGTGATGGGTCAACAAATTACGTAGTTTTACCTTCATTGATGGAGTCAACATGTCGTTGTCGGTAGTCCACTCTTCATGATCAAGAATAAGGTTGGCGGCAACTTCATAGCCTTTCCAAACTGGTGATTTCATGTTCTTCGCTTTTAGTTCTGCAAGCAACCAATCCTTGGTGCTTTGACGTCCGCAAATATCTGCATTACTGCCTGAAGCATCCACTCCAGCACCACTCATGGCAGCCTTCATGGCATCCATGTTAGGATGGATAATTAGGTAAGTTCGCAACATGTCCTTGCCGTCAAGTACTGCTTGTTCAACTAGTGGTGACAGTTTGAGGTTCTCCTCCAAAGGTGCCGGTGAGACATACTTGCCGTTTTCAAGTTTGAATTGACTCTTGACACGTCCAGTAATGGCAAGGAAACCATCTTTGTCCAATTTACCGAGGTCGCCGGTTCTAAATACGCCAGGTTCGATAATAACTTCCTTGGTAGCCGCCTCATTATTCCAGTAACCCTTCATTACGTTAGGTCCGTGAACAATAATTTCGCCTTCATCAGGTCGGTCAGGGTCGTCCCAAGCATCAGTGTCGATAGTGACCTTGACGCCATTAGCAACTTGGCCAACACAGCGTAGCCTAGACTTTCCAGGTCCAGACCAGCCGTTAGCGGCAACTAGAGGAGCGGTTTCAGTCAGACCGTATCCTTCGTAGCAACTAAATCCAACTTGTTGGATAAATGCTGCTACATCAGGAGATAGTGCTGCTGCACCAGACATACAGAATCTGATGTTACCGCCAAATCGTGCTCTAACCTTAGACCAAACCAACTTATCATACAGTTTGTCAAAGAAGCCACTAGCAGGTACTGCGTCACATTCTACGCCAGCTTTGGCGATTCTTCGAGACGCGTGTTTCTTAGCCTTACCGATGAGTATCTTCTTGACTCCGGTAGCGGCCTCAAATTGACTGTTAACTCGGTCATAGAACTTATTCCATACTCTTGGTACTGCAAGTAGTACTGCTGGTTTAATTTCAATACATTCATCAGCAATCTTGGTGAGATCTGAAATCAAGTTGATGTGAACTCCACACCTAATCATCCAATGCAAGTCAAAGGTACTACCAAACGAGTGAGCCCAAGGCAGGAATGCGGCGTTTTTGTCGCCAACATAAATCTTGAATGCCGATTGAACACAAAGAATGTTGGATAGAGTATTCCAGTTAGTTAGCATAACTCCTTTTGGATTTCCGGTAGTTCCCGATGTGTAAATTAGTGTGTTGAGAGCAAATGGGTCATCAGCGATTTCGAATTCATTTTCGCTAGCTCTGCCTGCAGCCACAAATTCGCTCCATGCGTGAACTTCAACACCTTCTGGAGGCAGTTTGTTGGCTGATTCATCCCCAAGCAAGAGGATTCCACAATCAGGCCATGATGCTGCATCGCTTGGAAGGTTATCGACCAACTTGTCAAGTACTGCAGTATTAGAAACTGCGAGTAGAGATGGAGTTGAATCATTAAGGATGTATGCCCACTCAGAACCATGTTGGTGTGTGTACATAGCGGTATATGCTGCACCGATAGCGTTAGCACCATATGATAGCGCAGCCCACTCAACAGAGTTGTCAAGAATTAGTGCAACTCTATCACCAGTATTGACTCCAAGGTCGTTTAGACGCTTAGCCGCAGATGTTGCTAATTCACCAAATGTATTGTAATCTAAATGTTGTCTAGGCATGCCTGGTTCTGGTATATATCCAAAACAAGGTTCATTGCCAAATCTCTCAACGCTAGTCATCAGCATTTGGTATAGTGTTCTAGGATCGTCTCCTTCAGGTCCTTCCCATTGTCGGTCGTCGGGCTGACGGGCCCATGCCATCTTCTCTTCTGCCATGCACACTTAGTGTAGCGTGAAGCACTTAAAACCGACGCCTGCGAATCTTGGCGAATTTCAACGGTTTTCTAACACCGAAATCACATTTTCTCGCCAATCAGCCCCATCATTTCGATTGGCTAAGGGGCTAGCAGGGCTTGGATGCCAACACGAAGTAATAGCAATGGTTCGCCCACTTTTGGTCACACCATCACCAGATGTACCAGCATCAAATGCTAGTCTTGCCCGTTTCTCGGCATATTTACCCACACCAATTATTCTAGTTATGCCCATAATTTCAACCACCTGCTTCAAATGTACGTCACAGGCTTCTAGTATTGGTTTCATTACTGCACTTGGTAAATTATCGGGAGTTAGATTTTTTCCGGTTTCACCAAGTAAAAGTAAGGGGCAGTGATTAACCACAAAAATGTTAGAAAATACCGCTTTACCATCGCCAAAATGATTGAACATTAATGACCATAAGCGTTGACCTGAAACTTCTTGCCTCTCAAGTTCTAAACCAATAATCGGGCGTTTTGGGTGGGCATTTGCTGGAGTGGATAATGGATGCGGCTCAATTTCTAATTTATCTCTAGCCATTTCAGTTGAACCAAAGGGCACGCCAGTCTGGGCCATCCCCCAAGGTCCAGGATTCATTCCTAGCAGCAATGTTGTAGCTCCTAGTCCACCCCACTTAGCAAGGTACTGTTCATGGTGGGCCCATGCATAGTCTAGTGGATTAGTGGCATGACATACTGGAGTTTTTCGTTCAATCTTGGTAATTGATTTATCACAAATGCTGGACAGTTGCTGTGCTGCCTTGATTAGTTCACCAACCGTATCCACACTACCTGTAACAGCAGATGATAAATGATACTTCCGAGAGTTAATCCCTCATTTGGTGAAGTAAACTTGGAAATCGTCTTGCCAATCAATACCAGTAGTCTCAAACCATTGTTTGGAGTTATCATATGAATTCTCTAAGCCCTTCCGCTTTAGTTTAGCACGCTGACTTATTAATTTCCAAGCGGTTTTACTACCTATCCCTGGTATTGCTGATAGTTGCTTTTCAGTGATATTATCGTGGTTAAGACCGATTTCCATACCGGTAATAGATCTGGCTCCGTGACCAGTGACCAATATGTCTGATGATGATTCTAATGGTATGAGGTATTCAGTGCCAATGAGGATTGGATAAGCCCCTATCTGTCGGCCAAAGGTAATTCCTGCTTTACCATGGCAACCCAAGTCAGTGTGCTCAGGGCCTAAGTGTGCAGGCAGTCTTGTCCGACCACCGTGAGATTCCCAATGAACAGAACGTAATATTTGCCCTAGTGGGAATAATTGTTGCAGTAACGGTTTGTCGATTTCATTGCGAACTTGTTGCTTGAAATCATTGAATTCTTGTTGTGGTATTTCTTGGAAGCCTTCCCCTTCAACTTGCCTTATGTTGATTCTTCTAAGCAGTAAATTTTCGTTTCGCAACTCCTGTAATAAGGCGAAGTTTTTGTGATAAGTTTGTTTAGTTTCACCATTAAGTCCAGCAATGAAATTTAGCCCAGGCAATAACTTTGGCAAGCCTCTAGAACCACGTGTTGCACCATATTTATTGATCAGGCGGATGGCGGTTTTCAACTGATTGGGATCGCAGTTTAGCCAATTTGCTTCGTGTACTGCAGTATCTGCTGATTCAAGACCAAACGATAACACAGCACCATCAGATAAAGTCGCCACCAAAGTTTTGGTGATCTCCTCAGAAGGTTCTAGGTTTTCAGCAATAATCGAGGGGTTTCCGTTATCGGTATGGAGGATTTCTAACCGTTCGTCATTGCGTAAGCCATGCAATAGTTTGGCTATTGGCTCAGGATTAGGTATGGGATATTCCAGTTCTTTTACTCCCTCGGCCATGTAGGTGTAGGTGTCAGTCATGCCGCCTAATCTCACGTGTTTTACTCCAAGGTCATGAGCTAGCTTAACCTCCTGAATAATATCTTCAGGGCTACGCCAAATTGGTACGCCTTTCTTCGGCTCGATACAGAACTTACAACCACGCTTGTATCGAACACATCCTTGGTAGACTTCTACTTCAAAGGTTAGTGGTCCTGGATTGGTTTCACTACCTAAATCAGGATGGAATTTAACCGCCTTACTTTGAGCACCTAAGTGAGCCCATTTAGTCCACTGTTCTGCGTCTCTGCGCATGTGTTTCCAAGCACCATTAGTAAGGTAATTATCTAATGTAGCGTCGGTATCTTGAACTGCTAAAAATAAATTTTTGCGCAATGGATTCCAACCTTGTTGCCGCCATCCTCTGATTGCCCAGCCGCCAAGGATTGCCGGGATTTCACTGGGTAAAGTACGAACAACTTCTTTCATTTCTCGAACTGAAATAGGTGTGCCTCGAAGGTACTTTCCGGGAACCACCGCACCGGCAATGCAAGCAAAACCATCCAACCTAGTCATCAAAGTTTCAATGCCTGATTCGCCTTGTTCTCTGACAAGTTCACGCCATTGATCTATAGTCATATATTGGTACTCGATATTGTGCTGCTCTAATACTCCGCACAGGTAACGAATGTGGAATCCAACATATGGAGGGACGCCAAAAGCCGCTGGCTCATCTTCATAACCATCGAGAACTAACCATTTAGGTGATTGGTGCTCGACCATGAGCCATGCTTGAAGTTCAACACTTCAATCCTTCTTGCTACGAGGTCTAGGCTTACGCTTTTTTCCGTCTTCTTCTTCCTCACGCATGGCGCGTAACTCTCTTGAAGTCTTACCAGGGCTATTGCCACCTTTCTTGTCGCCGCCTTTCTTTTGTGACAAGTCAACTCTAATCTTACGTCCAAGTACCTCTGTACCATTCAGTTGTTTGATTATTTCATCGCCCTTGTCCATCTCTTTGACGGTGATAAAGGCAAATCCTTTGGGTTTGCCACTGTTATCAGAAATGATATTGACATCTACAACAGTTGCATGCTGTTTGAATAGATTAGTCAGAGTCTTGTCGTCAGCCTTGAATGGTAGATTCCCGACATAGAACTTCAATCCAGCAGGGTCCTTGCGGTTTTCTCGCTTACCCTTCTTGTTGTCACTATCTGCATCTCGAACTCCAATTCTTCTTCCGTTAATTCTGTGCCCATCCAATTCTTTGGCAGCAGCATCAGCAGTTGCTTTGTCGCCAAAGGTGACAAATCCGAAGCCTCGGTTAGCGCCACCATCATCAGTAGGAACGAAACAATCACTCATTTCACCGAATTTAGAGAATAGATCACGTAATTCATCTGTGCCGATTTCACGAGGTAGTCCGCCGACGAATAATTTGCACCCAGGCTTGGCCTTCTCACGTCGATTTCCGCCACCAGATTGTTGTCCTTCGAAGCGGAAGTACTCTCTGTCTCGGCCGTCTTCACGGAAATCTTCAGCAATGAAAGTAGCTCTGCCAGATGGTCCTTTAGCGAACAAATTCTCTGCCTCACTACCCCACCTTTTGCCTGAATTGTTTAACGAACTAGCGCCTTGATCTAATTGAGCAAATCCTGCGGCGAAATTATCTGCTAATGCTCTGAAAGAACGGTAATTACAGCTCTTACAATTGACATTCCAATCGCCTTGAAGCTCAGCAACTAATGTGTCACCACATGATGGGCAAATAGCGTGTAATACGCCACAATCATTGCGTTCACGGAAATCTATTCTGACCACAGGAGATACCTCCTTAACAAGGGCACGACAGACATCCCGGCGTCTTACTGCATCAGCAGTTTGGTGCATGTATCTGTCGACCAGTCCGGTTACATGGAAATGTCCGTACAGGTGCTCTGGTAGTAGACTGCCAGGCTTACCTTCAATGCACAGAATCATGGCTTCACCATTTTTCTCATTGAGTTTTTCGACTCGACATATTACAGTGTCACCAACTTCTGGAGTGCAGACTTGCTTTGCAGCAGTAACCGTAGCAATTCCATCAGCGATGAAAAAATTACCAACAGCAGTCGCTAAGATGCGACCATCTACTTCGATTGTTCCTTCACCAGCCTCACAATCGGAGGTGGTTGATACTTGCATTCCCGGGGTGACGAGGCTCGCCGTCATTTTTATCATTCCTAAGCAATTGTGGCCCGGTTTAGGTCGCACAACCTTCGCTTGTGTTGACGGGCGAGTTTATCCCTTTTCAATGCATCATATGAATTTGACAAGCGTTATTCATCCTCATCAATGATTTTAGCGTCGCCTGGAAGATGAAATCTCCAGCATTTAATTTGGGTTTCGCCCATTTTTCGACTTTGATGAGAATACTTTGGTGGTAATCGGAAATTGCTTTCAAAAACGACCTCCCAATCATATCCGTGAGTTTTGGCAATAGCCTTGAGGTGTCCCGCTTGTTGGGAATGGAGTACATACATTGACTTGGGCTGTAGACTAAACCCATATTCAAGCAATGGACGGTCAGCTCTTGGACTTTGAAACCCCCATGGTGGATTCATTACCACAATATCGACTTCCAAATACTCAGGCGCCGCCTCTTGACCAACCATACATTGAACAGTTTCAATAGAGCAATTATGTTTATTCATGACCTTAAGTGAATTTTCATTTGCTACAGTCACAACCGCTTGATCTCCTTCTACCAAAACAACATTACTGGCTCCAATCATTGCACAGCCGAGTCCAAGTACGCCATTTCCTGCGCCAATATCAACCACGGTTTTCCCTTCTAACAAATCTAATTGATCGATTGCTAAGACAAAGAACGATGCCAAGTCACCTTCTGTGGAATATTGCTCTAGCTCGACAGAATGTTGAGGATGTTGTTGTAGTTTGGACAACTCGATGGCCAAATGTTTGGGCCGCAACATAAATCACCAACCTGGGGGCCGGTAATTTTGATTTTGTTGATTGTTGAGGCGTGCTGCTGCTTCGGCTTGTTGACGCATTGCTTCTAAGCGGGCATAAGCATCATTTTGCTGATTGTTTCGTTGTTGCATTTGCATACTAAGCAAGCGTATTTGTTCAGCCTCTGCCCTTAGCCTGGCCAACAATTGTTCACTTGGCTGGCCAGTTCCACAAAATCGGCAAAATCTGACACCATCATGATGTTGATTGCCGCAATTGATACAGAAGCCCATGTCTTTCCCTCTTCCCCGTCATATTTGAGTCAATCGTTTTACTGTACTGCAGTTAGTTGCAAAAATACTGGCCATGTTTCAAAGCCAATTGCCATTGCACGCTCGCTAATATCTTCCCACCTTGAATCATCCATCATGTCCGAAGGTTCTACCCCTGCTTCCATCAGTTCGGTGACCAAGGCACGGAATTCTATCTCTACATCGGACATCTCGATTTCCGGTTCAGCCTCTACAACTTCCGGTATTTGTACGTTTGATATTGGGTCTTTCTGAGTATCTAAAGACTCAAGAGTGTGGCTTACTGGTTCGGTTATCGCCGCTGATTTGGGTTGAGAAAAAGGTAATTCTACATTGATTACTTCTTCAGCTTCTGTCGCCATTTCTTCTAACATCTGGTCTGAAAAATTATCCATCACCGCATCTAAGGTTGCCTCACTTTGAGATTTAACTTGCGGTGGAAGAGCTTCAACTGGTGTTTCCTGCTCGATAATTTTAGTTTTCTTTTCAAGTCGGCCAACACCTAGGACTTCGGCTTGTTGTCTTGCCAACTCTGCTGCTTGTCGCCTTGGTAATGAGACAAAACATTTGCCCGGTATAGACTTTGGTGGGAATGGTAGATAATAGCGTTCAAGAGATTCAATGTCAGGATGTCTAAAGCACAGCATATTGATTGGTTCAAAGCCACGCTGTGCTGGAACTCCCATAGAAAAAGGCACAGGAACTACATCGATGGTGCTCCTTAGCCACTTTTCCTGGGACATTAATTGCTGCATCCAAGGTCCTAAATCAGAACTAGCGATGTCGATGAATTGGTATGAAGCAGAGCGAGGGTCAAAATTTTGTTCCTCGAGTAGTTTGGCTTCATCTCTAGGGCGATGAAACACAGTCATTACTGGTTGACCATGTTCAATCATGTCTCCATGCAGTTCCATGATTTTCCGGTGTTTACGAGGGAACATCAGTAAAACAAGTAGCCGAGCAGCGTTTTGATCCCAAATCTCATCCCAGCGGGATTCAGCCTCGACATATAGTTGGCCAATGGTCATGTCTGGTATCAATGCAGTGATTCCCATAGCGCACCGTGCTGATGGAGTAGGAACAATACTTTAGGCATACCGTATTGTAGTTAGGAATTTTCATGCAGCAAAAATTCAGCCAAATATACTAATCCGCCAGCAGCCCCACGTATCGTATTGTGCGAGTATGCACTAAACGAAATTGTATCTCTTTCAACCGACAAATCTCCAACAATAACCGCCATACCAGTCTTCAAGTCACTAGATGGGTCTGGATTGTCAGAGAAGTGTTCTCCATTGCTCCATAAGTGTTTTTCGGGATTGATTCTGTCAACTAAGTGAATCGCTTGTTTAGGCTTACTTGGCAGCTCAAAATCGATTTCTAAGGTTTGTAATTGTTGGATTATCTGAGTTAACTCAAGTGGCTTTTGAGTCTTTACTGTGACAAATACTTGATGGCCGTCACGGCGCGCAATCCGTTGGCAATTGATATCGAGAAGGAATTCAGCAGGAGTTACTAATTGGTTTTGCACACCACCAAGAATATGAAGTAATTCAGCAGAGGTCTTTTCCGCCTCGCCATCAATGTTAGGATTAACCTTTCCAGATAGAGCTTGCTGGTCGAATAATAGTTGCCAACCAGCACCAGAAAGGGCTTGTTCACTACGCATTTTAACTGACACAATTTTAGATAATTTGCTAATGGCAGCAAGTGGAAGGGCAAGTGGAATCAACGTGCAATTTGTTGCACAATAATGCTTACTTGGATAATTGTGGTGAGGATTTATTTCAGGTATTATCATTGGTACACTCGATGTTCTTCGATATGCACTTGAGTTGGAAAAAACTGTGATTCCAGCATCAACAAGGATTTGTTCAACAGATTGAGCAACCGCTGATGGAAGTCCAGAGAAAGCAAATTTAATGCCTAATGATTGACAATGTTGAGCCAGGTTTGGGCTATTGGCATCAATAACAAGCAGATCTGGTAAATTTGGCCGGTCCTCGTCTAAGCGCCACGGAATTGAAGACAATTGTTGGTCTGCAGATGAGGGGCTGCCAGCAATTGCCATAATCTTGAACATTGGATGATTAACAAGCCGCTGTTGCAGTCTTTGACCGACTAACCCACCGGCACCCAATACCAAGCATTTACGACGGGTCATGATTTGGCCTTCTAGTCATCAAATTTGATTCCTTGCTTAGTTCATGTCGAGATTGCCTTTTCCTGTCACCACTTCAATAGGGTCTCCAAAGATTCGTCGAATAAGCAATTTTTTGAAAATTGCCCAACCATCAACCACCGAACCTAATTTTGCTTCACCAAGTCTTGCTCGATAACTAATGGGAATTGCGCCAAGGATTAACTCCTCTTTAACGCAAGATGCAAACATTTCTGCCTCTATTTCAAAACGCATTGAATTTAATTTCAGTGAAGATATGGCTTTCTTTGAAAACGCCCAATAGCCTGTACACAAGTCATTGGCTGGAACGCCATATAATCCTGAAGCAATCCAAGTGAGCATGTGGTTGCCAAAATAATTTAATTTAGTCATAGCATTTGGATCAATACGGCCTTTAAGTCGGTTCCCAATAACTACATCATTTGATTCAAGTGAGTTGAGCAGGTTGGTAATTTCACCAGCATCATAAGTACCATCCGCATCTAGCATTACTAGTGCATCATGCTTTGATGAGAGGAATTTAGTAAAGCCAGTACGCATTGCTGCACCTTTTCCTGTCCCTGCTTGATTGACCACCTCACACCCATGCTGGTTAGCAATCTCAATAGTTTGGTCCTCACTTCCTCCATCAACAACCCAAATGTTAACATTCCAGCCCATTTGTTCTAGTTTCAGTGTAGGTATTTCTGGCAGTACACTACGTAGTCCATACTCCTCGTCCAAGGTGGGGAGCATGACTACAAGGCTCTTCATGAACCTAGACACAGGTAAGTTAGTTTTGATGCCTTCGTCGTTTTTACGCTTTAAATGTCTATTTCCAACCAATGTAGCCTTATTCCAGTTACATCAAATACTCTGTCACCACGTCCAGAAAGACCAGTTGGATTTATCCATGAACTTGATTTAGTATCGCTGTCCCACTGAATTTGTACTGTTAATTGATTTACTGTTTGATTAATTATGAAACATTCACTGTGCCATCCAGCATCTGTAGCATCAATGTTAATGCTATCTGCGGGCAATTGTAAAGAAAAAGCGTCTACATTACCAACGGATTCAAAAAATAAGCAAGCGTTAGAATTAGTAAAAGCAGTTCTAGGTAAGTCAAATGAAATAGACGAATCCGAGCCTTCTTCGATAAAAGCTCGATAATCTGGGTTCATGTTGGTAATTGATTTGAAACGATGGTCGCGCCAAGGATCTAGGCGCATCTCACACCCATCCTGGCAAGACTCATCAATTACTGGAGCAAGCATCGCCTGATTTGAATCGCCGGCAAGATTGAATTGCCACAATCTACTACCATCTGCTTCTTCTAGGACACTCCAATATCTGGACTCTGCCAATTTCCACCCGATTGTCCCGATTGGTGAACTTATTGCGTAATCAATGCCTAATTGCTGAATTTTGGTGAGGTTATCGTATGAAATCCCAGATGTGGCCAGAGGATGAATTGTCGATTCTAGATTAACTAAACCAAGTGTTGGGATGCTGGTTGTAGCAACATTTGCTGGGGTGTCATAGAAATGTCCCCAATGATTATTTTCAGTGTATATAATGCTGCCACTGGGTAATTTTTCTAAGTACTCTCGTAGAGTTAGGTCGCCGTTAGTAATCGGTCTTAATTCCTCATGCTGAGCGATTTGAATCACCACTGCATTAGCTAAAAGTATGCCAACCAGTACTGATGCACTGAGTACTTTGGCTAACTTCTCTTTGATAGTTGGGTCCCAGCCAATCGACAATAATCCCACTTCGTCATCTACTCCGGTCAACTTTGTTGAAGGGCTAATCCATAGCGCAACTAGGGCAGCAAGTGGTACATGAAAGGCGTGCAGCCCCATAGAATACAAGGTGTAAGATAACAGAGATAATACGGGTATACTTTGTAATCCTTCAATTATGTGGATTGAACTTAGCACCCACAACATAGCAGTGCATAAGATAAGTAATCGGGCTTCAACAGTTCGGCGTAATTTAAACCCGGCAATGATAGCAAATACTAGTAATAACCCGTTATAGGTCAGCAATGGTTTGCCTCCTTGCCATCCGTATTCGGCAAAAACAGCTTCATTCAACATCCTTGGTGCTAAGAATACAATTGAAATAGCAACCGCGATAGTCAATAATATCGAACATGCAAATAACAATCTTTGGATGTTTTCACCATATTCGGCTCGCAAACTGAGGCCAATAATTATGTGGGCAGCCATTAAAATCCCGAGATATATTGCCCCAGTAGGGTGAATCAAGGCAACACAAGAAACTGCAATAATAAATCCTCGAGTGTGATGTGTCCCGCGATTTGATGATGGTCTAAGTAACACCAATAGTCCAACAACTAGTCCCAACTGGCTGGCTATTGTTGGGAATCCGGAATCATAAGTTTTGGCAAACAGGCCAAAACCAAGTGCCACAGCAATAAAGAAATGTCCTCCAGAACCATGATGGTCCATTGCCCCAGCAAGACCAATAATCAATATTGCTAGAGTATAATGGCCTAGATGGAATACAGCAGTACCTGAATCGATTCCGATCGTTTCCTGTAGCCATGCAGCCAATGCCGGAAAAGCCGGTGGATAAGTCCAAAACCCTTCATTGGTTCCAGTTAATACTAAACTGCCATTTTCGGCTATTTGTCCCGCAAGTACTGCAAAACCAATCCAATCTACTCCAAACGGTAATTTCTGGATTAAGGGCAACATAGCAATGCTGAATACTAAAATTCCACCGATTAGATAATTATAATTTGAACGGTGCGACTGAAACCATTGTTGGGTAGTAACTTCATCAGTAATCTCTTGGTCGTCGCTAGGTAAAATCATCCCGTGCATTGCCGCTTCAAGTTTTTGCCACGGCGTCAAACCTTTATCGACATTTACTCGTCTTTTAATATGAGCAATTCCTAACGTATTCAACAATAAAATACCTGCTGAAGCAAGTTCCCAAGTCCATAACCCTGAAATCAAAATAATTCCGCAGGTGCCGTATATTAGCAACAAGCCTAAGGCTGGGCTTAGCATTGATTTTCTGAGATTATCAGCGGTGCCGTCTAGCACTTTACATAATGCATATCCAGGGATAATGCTGATTGCCAACAGGACGCAGTAGGCAACAAGCATAGATTGTCCTAAGGCAACTAGGTCTTGACTTTTCGGCCAAGAATCAAGAATATGTACCTGTTAGCGTAGCCATGGCCGGAAGTGAATCACTGTTCCATCCAGTAGTTCTACTTCCCGATGATTATTGGGTATTTGACTTTACCAAAGGTCCAAACTCCAGTTGGCAATGTCCGTTTGATTACCAAATTGGACGTTATGATGAATACAGGCCTGGCATGTATACTACTGACTTATTTTCAGGTGAACGTGATTTGCACGTTGGACTTGATATTGGCGCACCAGTACATACCAATGTTTACGCATTTGCCGACGGCGTAGTCTACAGCGTCGGAATAAATCCCGAAGCAGGTTCATACGGACCAACTATCATCACCCAGCATAAGTTGAGATTGCCAAGTGCGGTAGGCTCAACAGAACTAGGCCCAATGAGGACATTTTGGGTTCTGCATGGACATCTTTCTACTGAATCACTGACAATGGTAAAAGTTGGAAAGACCGTAAAAAAAGGCGAATTAATCGCAACAATTGGCAATGAACAAGAGAATGGCGGATGGCCTCCCCATGTTCATTTACAAATTTCGTATGATGAGCCAGTCAATAATGATCTTCCCGGTGTGGTTAAGTTAGCAAACAGAGAAGCAGCCCTCAAGATCTATCCGGACCCTAGGTTAATTGCTGGACGGATTTATTAGCAGATAGAATTCAGTTATTTTGGTCAGCCAAGAACTTCTTGAGAGAGATTATTGGGCTGATTGATGAAGGGTCTTTCCCATGGATTAACCCTAAGGCAATACTCAACCAATCCATGACAATACACAGATGTAGCAAGGATTCCAACAGAGTTTCGCCTTCACCGTGAATTCGCCATGCCATATCACTTGGAGTGTGGGCAATCATCCATTCTAAACGTTTGAGAACTCTTGAATGCATACCATTCCAAGTTAGAAATAATATCACATTTTCACCGACATTAAAATCAGCATCATCACCAACTCCACCCCAAGCCACACTTTCATTGTGGTTCATCTCAGGATACACTCCAACCCGTGCGAATCTTGCAGAGTTTTCATTCAATTGATTTTTGAATCTAATCAAGGCGGGAGTAAGTTCAGACGGGCCAAGTAAGGCGATTGGTTGGGTTTCCATATACGCTATTAATTCTAATAAGTCAGATTCTTGGTTGGTGATGAAATCGTATTCTTCAACTACGGATTGGAGACGGGTTAACATCGCCTGGTCATCATTATCGTCCGGTATAATCCCTAAGCACCTAAACAACGCAAGTTGTCTCGCAAATATGTGGCCAAATGCCGATCTTGGGGGTTGGCCGCCAATCGATGGAATAAGATAGCAGTTGTAATGTAATTCTGCAAGCCCAGATAGTATACCACCTGTTGATATTACGATAACTGTAGCGCCGGCCTTTAATGCAATTTCTGTCGCTTCAATCGCCTCTTCAGTATTGCCGCTGTGTGATGTTGCAATGACTAGCCATTGTTCGTCCCACCATGCAGGGATCACGTAATCACGTTGAACGATAACTGGGATTGAGCCTTTCAAATCACATATGGTAGATAAGAAGTCACCCCCTGCAGCAGAACCGCCCATTCCCAAAGCAAGCACGCCTTGCCATTGCCCATTGGCAATTTCTTCAATCCACGGGTAACGGTCAACATTCACTGCGTTTAATCCTCTTCGAATATCCTCGACAAAGGCACGAGTGAAGCCAATCATATCTTCGCTATCGAGTGTTGACGCAAGATCATTGATGTCAAAGTCCGCCATAAAGCAGTGCTAGACTTTCTAGTTTTTACTCTATGCTATCATTTTCATCAATAGCCATGTTATGTAACGAAATCCACTCGCCATCAACACGAGCAATACGGATCGATCCTCGGCCATTATGATCCCAAGGCAGCCTCACCGAAGCCATCACCCAAGTATTTGGATCAAGAAATTCTCCCACTGAGGAATCTTGATTAATTAAGTCAACAGCTAGATGCTCAGACATTTGAGATACAACTTGGGCAGATTCTAAGTCACGCCATGAAGCACCAGTCCTTTCTTGTCGATCTACTCGCTCAACAATAGCACCATCCTTAGTCCAAGATGCTGGTCTCCAGAAATTTTCTCGCCATCTAATAACATCCCCTAAATCATAGCCTGGTTTCCGGTAAAGCATAGTGAGTCTCGTCACATCAACCCCGTCTTTTCGACCAACAGTGGAGTTGGTTTCTACCACTTGTCCACCATGTTCCTTTGTCAAATGTCGACCCCAAGCTCTAGCCAGTCCTTTACTACCCATTACCACATCATAACCACCTGTTACAGGCCCTTCGCTGGTAATGAAAAACATTGGATCATTAGATAACATTTCGATTACATTATCCAGCGTGGCTCGTAGATTATTGTATTCTGTCTCGCTAAGTTTCCTACCACTAGAGCGCAATTGAACGGTGGCTTCGTAATAATTACCTGCTCTTCTTGTGCATGTCAAACAAACACCATTGGCCATTCGAGCGCGCATTGTATGCTCTTCTTGAAACAACAGTGATTCAACCACTCCTTCTAATTGTAAATATATCAAAGTGTGACGGTCTGAAATGGTTCTTGTCTCTACTGCAATGGCAATATCTTCAGCGTCAGTATGGAATTTTAGATTTCGCTGTATCAACTCATCCCATACTTCTTGTTCGCTTAGATGCACCCATTTACCTTGAATCTCGACAATACCGCATCTGGCACACCTAACCCATGGGACATTTTGCGGCACCTCAGCCAACTTTACTCGCTTCCTAAGGCATGATTCACACATACGTTCGCCAAATAGTGGAGGTGGAGAACCACAGACTAGACAAAATTCTGCGCCCAACTCTGACATTGCTTCACCAACCTCTCGCACAAGTATCTAGGCTTCAAACTGTGGCAGGATTATTCCGTTGTATTGTCATTTAGCACAGCAATAGAATCTGCTTCGGCTTGTTTGATATTCAAACTTTCTTCCATGGCAATTATGCGAAGTTCTAACTTTCTGCTTCTAGAAATAGTAGTCCAGGTCCAAATAGCCAAGCCTAGAATCATCCCTAAATAGGCAATTGAGAGGTATGTTTTGTCTTCCATTTACTCACCATCAAGCTCTTTCTGTAAGCGGTCGATACGTTGCTCAAATTTAGTTATCTCTATGGAAGTCATGATATGGCCGATAATTAGGATAGTAAATGACAATGCGCCAATCATCAAAACCAGCGCCATGTCACCAGAGATAGAACTATCTTCATCTCCGGCAATAACTGGGCCTGGATGGCGAATTACCCAAATTCTGGTGGCTATGTAAGTGATTGGAACCAAGACAAAACCATACAAGCCAAAGGTCGAGAAAGTATCACGACTTTCCACTCCATCAGGTTGACTTTGCCTGCCAAGAACAAGGAATAGTGCCAATAAAGTTAGCAAGCCAAAGGTGTTGAGTCGGTAATCCTGCCAATCCCACGGAGTGCCCCATTCTGCAGCACCCCATACGCAACCAGACCAAACGGCCATTAGCCCACATGCTAGTCCAGCTTCAGACCCAGCGACATGCAGTTTCCAACCAAGTGGACTTCGCTTGAAAAACCATAAAGCAGAGCCGAGAAATAATACTGCGAAGGCAATGAATGCAGCCCATGCGGCAGGAACATGCCAGTAAAATATTCTTTGAGCCTCGGGCGACTGAAATGCATTGATATTCACGCTTGGTGCCCAGTTAAAGGCGAGGTAAAGCGTTAACATCAAGCCAGAAAATCCGGCCATCAATAATATGTCACCAGACCTAACTCGCATGATTACTCCTCAGTGGGCTCCTTATTGAACTTGAAGGTCATAATTTAGCACAATAATCAACGATGATACCCCAAGGCAAAATTAGAATTGGAGTCAATAAACGGATAAAAACTGCGTTGCTTCGGGCAAGTCTGATAGTACTTAGTTGCAGGAATCTAACACATGCAGTGGTGGTAAGTGCGATTAATCCACCAATGATAATAATTCGATAATCCACAGATTGAATGAATATTTGACTAGAAATGGTAGTGAGAATTAGGCCACTAATGAACGATTCAACATAGGAATTTGGTACTTGATTATACTGGGCTCGCCACCAATCAATAGATCTCTGCTCGTTGAGTATCTTGAATACAGCATCACCCACTAGACCCAAGGTAAAAGCAGGAGCTAGCGTAAAACCCATCAGAATAACAGTTTCATCGCTCAACGTTAGAGGGTCAACAATTGATAATAATCCTCCCATTACCAGTAAGGCTGCTAACCAGTTCCGTTGAACTGAAACTAAGGTTGAAGAATTATATTTCCAACCAATTTTGGTCTTTAAAAAAGTGGGTGATTTTGATTCAGGTTCTGCTTCCCATCGAGCGTCATTGCTGACTTCTTGGGTTTTCTCAGAGCGCAAGTCATTTAATGATGTGCCACACTCAAACAACCTCGAATCATGCGTTGCAATCATGAAACAATGTCCAATATTTCTTAATTCGTGAATAGTCTGGACGAGCACTTTGATGGCTGAATCATCGAGTCCAGAATCTGGTTCATCGAGTACAACAAGTCTTGGTTGCTGTTCAATCATGGCTGGGATCAGTCCCGCAATAACTGCTACTTTTCGCTGTTGTCCGCCTGATAAATGAGCAATTTTATCATTTCTTCGATTAGCAATGTTAAACGCCGATAAAATCGGTTTCAGGTCAATTGACTTGGCACATAAATCCATCACATTAGTCAGATGTTGTTCTACAGTTTGACTGGCAACCAAACAATTTGATTGAAGGGTTAAACCAAATGATTTTTTTGGATTTAACCTTCTACCCTGTCCGTCACATACTAGGCTGCCATGGTGAAATACTGCTCCAGATTCCATTGGTAATAATCTTGCAGCAGTCTCAATAATCGTTGATTTCCCTGCGCCGTTTTTGCCATGCAAAATTATACATTCACCAGATTTGATTTGCAAAGAAAAATCTTGTAAGACAATCCCCATACCCCGCCGAACTGTGACCTTGTCCAGTTCCAGTATTGGGTCTGCCATACTTTGCCCAGTTGACAGGGTGACATGAATGCTACCATTTGTCAACAAATCCCACAGTAGTTCAAAAGTAACAAGCCTTAACGCTAAACATGGCCGCCCAGTTGATGCAGTTCAACGGAGTTGAAACGGCATTATTCGTAGTCTGGTTGACCGTAATTTTTTGGCCGCTATATTATTCATTTCGCCACAAGACTTCCTTTGCTTTGTCAATGACAGTCGGTTTGTTGCTGGGCTACCTTGTCCAAGTTATATGGTCATTATTTTACAACTTTGGCTTTGTTGACCTTTGGCTATGGGAGGACTTGTGGATGCGGCCAACAGAAGCTAAGGAACCATCAGGATGGATTACCTTCATTTCCGCCGGATTTTTGCACAGTCAATTCGATGCAACCCATGTGCTTGGTAACATTATGGTAATTGCTCTTGTTGGAATTCCACTTGAGCAAAGGCTGGGCAGAAATAGATTCTTTGCTGTTTACTTCATTGGTTTAATTGGCGGGTCCTTCGCTTGGTTTTTGTTTAATATTGAGTCATCGAGACCTGCTCTTGGCGCTTCAGGTGCAGCATTTGGATTATTTGGCGCATATCTAGCAGGTTGGCCAAAAGACGAGATACCATTTCCGCTAATTCTAATACGCAAGTGGCCAGTGTTTTATTTGGCATTAATATATTTTGGACTGGAAGTATTCAGGGCTTATTCGACTTATGGGCTTGAAAGACCAAGTGATGTTGGGCACATGGCGCATTTGGGTGGTTTCATTTTAGCGTATGTTACCTTGCCTTTGGTTGCTAAGGGTGGACCTGTTCCACTGGGTGTCGAAGATGGAGGCCCCTCTTCCTCGAGTGAGGTGATCAATAGATTGCGGAGCATAAAAAAGCAAATGAAAGACTTGAACTCCGCAGAAGATCCTTGGACTGCTCAGGCGTATGAGTTGCCCAAAAATGTACGAGAATCAGTTAAGAGTCTGATGGATTCAAGCGATGAGCCAGAAACTAGGCAGGCTTGGATGGAACATATTGCAGACCTAGCCAATTGCCCTCAGTGCGCTAGTCCGCTAGGAGTAATTGAACGTTCAGATGGTCCTCACATTCAATGCTCAAGCAACCCTGAGCACTTTAATTGGCCCTGAGGTGCACACTACAGAAGTTGGATTTTTGGTTTGCTAAACTCTGTAGTAAAATCGTAATACATGGGTGTTAAAGTTGGTTATTGTAGGGTCGAGAAATGGATACTATCAAAACATGGCAAAGAATCGGTTGACTGGGGAAGGGTGAGTCAGCGATGAAATCAACAGTTGGATTACGCCGTTCAGCGCTTTTTATAGCACTCATTTTCTTAATTGCAGATGTCTCTGCCGCAGCCTCTTACAACCTTGGTACGGACCAATCCAGTAGTTCCAATGATTCAGCACAAATGTATAGTGACCCAATCCTAATTGATGGCCTGCCACCATTGGTGTGCGATGATGAATTGTGTGACCGTCCCTTGAGGATTGATTTGCGCAACAACCAACCGGCATCTGAAAAAGCAGGCTGGTGGCTGGGTTACGGGCCCGATTTAGATTGGAACGGCATGGATGATCGACTGCAGCGAGTTATTTCGGGCTACGATTCTATCTCTCCTACTGCCATTATTGGCGATGATGGGAAAAAGACTGTAGCCATTATTGTTGATTACGCATGGCATCCAAGTGATTTGGAAATAAATCAGTTGAGAGATGTGCTAAATTTGCATAATTGGATAGGTGAAGAGAATGGTGCCTGGTTAGATCTCCCAGAAAGCATCGATGCAATAGTAGTTGACAAGGTCCCAGTTAGCGCTTTGATGGACATTTACCATTTACCCGGAGTAGTGGTAATTGAAATGCAAAATGTGATGGTGCCAACCAATGATGTGGCTGGACAAGCAACTAGAGCCATGCCTTCTGATGTTTATACTGAATCTGCTTATGAGAGAGGTTACAGCGGTGAAGGAGTAGTTATTGCTGTACTTGATACTGGGGTAGATAACGAACACCGTTCGCTAAACGATTTTGATGATAATAATGATGCACCAGACACTGATGCTCTGTCATATGATGACCACAAGTGGGTGGCAGGATATGATGCAACTTCAGCAGCAGCCAATCCGGATGGCTCACAAGACCCGGATGATGGTCAAGGACATGGTACTCACGTAGCAGGTTCTGCTCTGGGAACAGGCGATTCATCAAGAGTACATCGTGGCACCGCACCTGGAGCATACCTAGTAGATATCAAGGTATTGACCGATACAGGCGGTACAAATTCACAATATTCAGTAAGCGGTATCCAGTGGATGATTAACAATGCAGATACTGATTGGGGGCATAATTCCTCTAGTCGTGGTATACAAATAGGTTCTATGTCATTTGGCTCGGTTTCCTCCCCGCTAAATCCCGGAGATGAAGGTGACAACGGTACCGGTGCAGAAGCACGGCTCATCAATAACGCAACACTGACCGCAGATATCGTGTGTGTAATTGCAATGGGCAATGATGGCTCAAAAAGAGTACCATCTCCAGCAAGCGCAGATCTCGGATTTGCGGTAGCATCTGCCTCAGACTTTGGCAACATTAACCGAACTAATGACGGAATTTCCAGTTTCTCAAATTATGGGCCGAGGCTTGATGATGGTGATGATAATGAATGGGATGAATTGAAACCAGACATCGCTGCCTATGGGTCAAATATTATGTCGGCAACTGCGGCTACTGGTACATCATTACCTGGGGCTCCAAGGCCCGAAGCTGATTCCAGTTATGATGAAAAAGATGGTACTAGCATGGCAACACCAATCGCTTCAGGAATAGTGGCTTTGGTACGCGAAGCGGCACCATCGCTTGATGCCTTTGAGGTAATGGATGTCATTCGTAACTCTTCAGAAATCAGAGAAAAGGCAGCAAACACAGTTTCAGATAGATGGCATGAAGAATGGGGTTTTGGGTTAATTGATGCCTCATGTGCAATCGATTTTGCTCTTGACCAACCTTGTACTCCACTGGAAGATACCGGTGTGGTTAATCCGCCACCAAGTGGTAACGGGAGTGGCGATTATGTTGATATTTCTCAACCATCTAATGATACATGGTGGCTTGAAGGTAATCGGGTGACGATTTCAGGTACCACGAATTTCCCCTCTTCACAACAATTCGACCAAATACAAGTGCGAATCGTTCAATTCTTAGAATCAGGAACCGAACGTGAATTGAAGCCGTGGACTATCGCTGGAGGAGACGTTGCCAACTGGAATTTGAACGTTAACGTGCTTGAAGACTGGGTGCAAAGTGATGAAGAGTACGTCATCGTTAGTGCTAGGGCTTATGATACAGTAACTGAAGCGGAATCTAATATCGATTTTAGAGTTATCAACCTGGCTAGAATGAAAGTAACTTTAGCAAGCCCTGCGGTTGGAGATTCAATCAGTGGAATGGTGGACTTTTCAGGATCTGTTGACGGGGTTCAACATGACTACATTGAATTCAAAGTTGACAACGGTCAATGGGAGTTCGGTACAGATTTGCCTGAATTGGAAGTAGGTAGTCAAGACTGGTCATTTAGTTGGGACTCAACAACTGTTTCAGATGGTTCCACGAGGATTAGTTTTAGGATGGTCAATGAATCTGGGGTGAAAACAGATGATGTGAGGAGAACTTTTGATGTCGACAATATGCCAGCAGCGCCAGATTTTGCCTTTGCTGGCGTGGTTGAAATCCAAGATGAAGTTGGCTTACCAGTATTATCTGCTGTTGCAGGTTCAATTTTGACCGTTAAGTTCACCATCGAAAATGTCGGAGACTTAGATGCTGATGATGTCTACATCAAGTTGATTGCACCAGGTGACAATTCTGATATTTATCCGTCTGATGTCACTTTGTCAAACCTTGACGATGGTGACTCTGTACAAGTAACTCTATACTGGTGGGCTACTGAAGTTGGCACTCACACAGTGACCATTTCCATCGACCCATCAGGCAATTATAACGATCCTAACCCCGAAGATAATTCCTATTCCTTTTCCTTTGAAGTAGAAGAGAGGCCAGAAGAACCAACGCTCCGGTTTATGCAAGGAGCCTACCAAACCACACCATTAATTCCAACACCTGGCGATCAGTATACTCTTAGAGTGAGAGTTGACAATCTAGGACAAAATGATGCAACAGGGCTTACTCTTACATTGTATACAAGAATTGAATCTATAGGTTGGACTGAGGTTGACCAAGTCAGTATTCTGGTTATTCCTGGTTCAGACTCAAGTTCAGGGTTCGATGAAGCTTCGTTTACAATTCCTAATAATTTATCAGTCTACGGAGGTACTGATTTTAGAGTGGTAATGTCTGGCGATGGTGTCGATTCTGAACATTCAGAATTGCAGTTTACTGTTGTAGTCAACAATGTAGACATCGATTCACAAGTTAGACTAAATTTACTTTCAGGAGAGTCTGTTATTGATTTTGTCGGAATGGAAGAAGGTGGTTTGCTATTCACGACTGTGGATGGGGAACTGCACGTAAGAACTGTTACAGAATCCTC
Source organism: Candidatus Poseidoniales archaeon (assembly GCA_009887195.1). Taxonomy (GTDB): domain Archaea; phylum Thermoplasmatota; class Poseidoniia; order Poseidoniales; family Poseidoniaceae; genus MGIIa-L1. The sequence continues at coordinate 28,082 of QXXX01000020.1, forward strand.
TTCGGGGGCATGGTCAACTCTTGCAGATGTCAAACTGGCAGATTCTTGGGCAGGAGAATTAACGGCAATTTTACGAGATGATGGTCTTGTTCATGCAGCATGGACTGAAAACATCCTAAGTGACCAGGGTTACTTTTTGTCACATGTCGCAATGACATCAATAACAAACGCAGGTGAAACCACAGAAAAACAAACCCACATGCCGGCTTTGAAACTATCAGAAGGACGTTATTGGGGCCTTGACATGGCTAAAAAGGGGGATAGAGTAGTACTTGCCGGCTATTATCGAGACATCGCTACGGGTGGTTCTTACAACGACATCACCTCAATATTTGTCTTAATGTCGGATACAGCTCATATCGAAAGTTCATGGAGTTCGAGTAATATCCTATCCAATATAGATATCAAACCATCCCAAGGGGACAAATTAGCAATTGGTCTTGGGGAGGAAAATATGCATATTCTTTACCAAGAAATAAGAGATGATGTGACTGGAATTGACCGCGTTGGTATGATGTATGCTCACGGACAAGAATGGAATCCTTCCTGGACATTCCAATACTCAGTAGGAGATTATGCCTCTAATGCCCAATTAGAAGTTTATCAAGAAAATGACCGAGATGTATTAGCGGCAACTTGGGTCGAAGGATTTGGCGGAGAATCAAAGATCGCATATGTTGTTACCGATAATTCATGGTCTGCTGAAGAACCAGATTACCTTACAGCTAGTGGAATTACTAACATGGTTATGAGCTCAAATGGTGAAGAAATTTCTATTGTGTATGATGAAATTAATGCCTATGGACCAATGACTCGGTACGGTATTTTGGATTTAGATAACAACCATTTTGCTCTTTCAAACTTAATTGTTGAAGGGTTTATGACCGGTTATGCAACTACAACAAGTGACTCTATTATCTTAGTATCTTCCAGTAGTGGAACTTTGTCGTTTAGAACAATAGTCTCTTTGGAAGATGAAAGGCTCGAGGCAGAGGAGAAATCATTCCTTGATAGCCTACTTGAACCATTACCCGGTGATGAAAATACAAAAGCATTGATGTTGATTATTACTGCGTTATTGATTGCCTCAATCTTCCTTTATCTTGTAGTATCTTTACGCTCTTCCAACAGAGAGGTCGAGGAAAAGATGCTATCTGCTACTCTGGTTGAAGATGATGATTCAGTTGAAATAATGGTTGATATTGAAAGTGATGATGAACCCTCAATGGCGATAAATTTAGATTCTGAGGAGTTAGTCGTGCAATCTTTAGTTGCTACGATTGTTGATGAGCCTGTAGTAGAAGAGGACAGTTTAGCTCAGACCTTAGAGATAAAAGCAGAATCAGGTGAAGGAAATTCACGCCTTGAACGGCGAATGAAGCGTAAGAAACAGAGAGATTTAGTCGAGATGACTGAGAATATGATGGCCAACTTACCGCCACTACCTGCTCTAGATGGACAGGTGCCGTTCGCTATGCCCGCCACAGACGCTGTGTTATCACCACTTCCTGAATTGCCCCCAATCGGCGATGGCCCTCTACCTCCTCTACCAGGGGCGATGGGGATGTCAATTCCACAAAAGGAAGCCAAATGTAGTGAATGCTCTGCTAAATTCACCATCAAGGACCTTAGACTTACCAAGGTCGAATGTCCAATATGCTCTAGCACTGTTCAATTGTAGGTATTTTCATGTGCGGTATTTTTGGATATATGGGCCCTAAACAAGCCTCACCTATTTTGGTAGAGGGATTGCGCAAACTCGAATATCGTGGTTATGATTCCTCAGGTATTGCCATTAAAAATGGTGATTTCAAAATCTACAAAAAAATAGGTAAGGTTGCTGAATTACAATCAATACTTCCTAAACAAATACCCGGTAATGTCGGAATTGCCCATACTAGATGGGCCACACACGGTGGAGTGACCGACCCCAATGCTCACCCTCACTTATCAGAAAACGGGAAGGTTGTGATAGTTCACAATGGGATAATAGAAAACGCTCGAATTTTTAGATCAATACTAACTCGAAAAGGAGTAGTGTTTCACAGCGAAACAGATTCTGAGGTTATTTCACATATTCTAGAATATGAACTGGCAAGGGATAATTCACCAACTAAGGCACTGCGTAGGACGCTCTCTAAACTGGTAGGAACCTGGGGGCTATGTGCTATTTTCTTGGAACATGATGTTATGGTTTGTGCTCGAAATGGGTCACCACTGATTATCGGACAAGGTGATGGAGAAACATTCGTATCAAGCGATCCACATGCGCTATCTACACATACACAGCGAGTTGTATTCATGGAAGATGGCGATATCGCCACCTTGACTCATGATAATATCACTATGAGTAACATTCATGGACATTCTTTAGATACAGATGTAACCATCCTTGAGGAAGAATGGGAAGAAGCGGTACTCGGAGACTTTGAACATTATATGTTAAAGGAGATTTATGAACAACCAGATGCGCTAAGGCAATGTATCAACGGACGGTTTGATAGAGTTAGAGGGAACGGTCGGCTAGGTGGCCTGAAACTGACGCCACTCGAACTTTCTAAGCTCCCACACGTTAGGCTACTGGGCTGTGGTACAGCAAACCATGCTGCAGAAATAGGCGGGTTTTTGATTGAATCCCTGGCTAGAATCCCATCATTTGCTCATATCTCTAGTGAATTTAGAACCAATGAGCCGGTAATCAACCCTAATGCTCTACATTTCGCAGTATCACAATCAGGAGAAACAGCAGATACTTTATCGGCGGTAAAAGAAATTCTTCTAAAAGGCGGCAAAGTTCACGGTGTGATAAATGTAGTCGGCTCATCAATTGCTAGGCTATGTGGTCAAGGAGTTTACATCCACTCAGGACCCGAACAAGCTGTAGCATCGACTAAGGCTTTCTCTAACATGGTGACTGCGCTAACAATTTTTGCTATTCAAGTTGGTCGCTCAAGAACCTTGAGCAAGGAAAAGGGCAAGGAAATAATCGATAATCTTCAACAACTACCGCACTTAATCGAAGAGTATCTAGAACACCAAGGACCAATAATGGAAGCCGTTGATTTAGTAAAACATGCCAAATGCGTATTATTTCTTGGCCGTGGTATTTCAGCACCTGTGGCCAAAGAGGGCGCACTAAAATTAATGGAAGTTGCTTACATTCCTTGCTTGGCATACCCTGCTGGTGAGATGAAGCATGGCCCTATTGCATTATTAGAAGAGGGTAGTCCGGTTATCTTCGTGGTACCTAATGACCACGTAAAAGAGAAATCACGTTCGGCAATCCATGAATGTCGTGCTAGAGGTGCTAAAATAATTTTAATCCACGAGGCTGGTGACGATATTAGTGGGGAAGGAGACATAAACATTCCAATTCCGCAAGTCAATAATTATCTTTCACCAATGCTTTCGGTAATTCCTCTGCAATTAATTGCTTATCATACGGCTTTAGCACTTGGCTGTGATGTAGATCGACCAAGAAACCTGGCAAAATCAGTTACCGTTGAATGATTAAAGAGTGGTAAATCTCTGTTCTTCAGACTTCCAAGTAAACGGTTTATATCCTAGAATATGGTTAGTATGACGCATCTTGATGACGCTTAATTTTCTACTAACATCATCATTAGAACGTTCCATTACCAGATGGATTACACCATCTGCGAGGTAATCTTCAATGCCATATTCACCAAATTGTTTGTGATCCTCTCCAGTCATTTCACAGATGAAGAATGAAGTAAGCCCTAGTCTTCTAACCGCCTCAAATAATCGGAAAATTTCATCTCTTGGGTTTTCCATTTTTGTCAGGGTAAAGAATGCACCTAATGAGTCAAACACGAGTAATTCAAACCCGATAGATTGCCGGTATGACGTCAATTGTTTGATTAATTGACCCATCCAATCTACTCGATTACTCATACCTTGTTCATCCAGTTGGACTCGTAAGTCTACTAAGTCGATAATCGCAATACGATTTCTAACTCTAGGGTCATCAACATTCATTCCCATATTGCTCATGTGGGCGCGTAGCGACTCTTTGCCTTGCTCTAAGGTGATATAAATTCCACTAGTCTCACCGTACAATACTGCGTTGTAAAGCATGGAAAAAGTCAGACTTGACTTCATTGCTCCAGACGCACCTGCCACCAAGCATATGTGTCCTTGTGGGATTCCGCCCTGCATATTTTCGTCTAATCCTTCAATGTGGGTTGGTATTCTTTCTAGTCCAGACATGCGGCCACCGTTTGTCGGATTGCTATCAATCACTTGAATATGTCTAAAAATTGGGACGTGCAAAAATAACAATGTTGATTCAGTATAATGAACGCCTTGGATTCATGAGGGTGTGGCTTGCTTCTGCGTCAACGCGACGCAAGGAGATGTTGCAGCCACTATTTGATAACCTTCAATGCGAAGCACTTGAGTTGGTTGACGAGTCATCCAATGCGAATACCGTTCCCGGACAAATATTAGAAATATGTCAAAAAAAAGCAGCTGCTGTAAATAATTCACAAGGTTTTGATGTGGTTATTGTTAGTGATACAATGTTACAAGACCCGGATTCTGATGACTTAGCCATGGGTAAAGCAAACGATGCTATCGAAGCTGCGGCTATGTTGCATCGCCTGTCTGGTCGCCGACATAGGGTTTGGTCTGCTACCGGTATTTTCCACCAAGGTAACTGGGAATTTCATCTAAATCAATCGATTGTAGAGTTTGATATACTGACCGATGATGTTCTTGTTGAGATGGTGTTAAACAAATCTTGGTTAGGTAAAGCCGGTGCTTATGATTTGGCTGGACCCATGAGTAATTATGCTCGATTAGTGGAAGGCGATGAGGCCACTGTTCTAGGGATTGCCGCTGATGCAATGGAATTATTAGTTTCATTAAGTAACTACGAGATATAACGCTCATAATGCATTGGCATCCGGTGCCATGTATCCATTGATAGAATCAAATCCTTAAACAAGATAATTACCATATAACCCATCATTGATAATAAAGCGAAATTCCTCATGAAAAAGTATACTAAATCAGAATTATCGCCAAATATAGTAACCTTGAATCCAATCATGAATAATGAAGCAACTCCTATTACATTGAATGTCAATAATTTGTAGAGTTTAGAACGGTTATGTATTGATTGGTGTAAATGGTCCCTGTGTAGGTAAACTCCTGAGCCCCATATTGAGAGCATCGCCGTTGAGAATATTAGGGTCACATAAGAAATATTGGTGAATTTCCCTTCGTCAAAATTTGGGATTAATGCCATAACACCTGCTACGAGAAAATACCATTGGGCAGAACCGATTAGTGTGGAATGGGGTTTTGCATCTTTACCAATTGCATAGCGAAGCATTTTCATCGGCCTAGTGGAAATAAAGGCCCATAAAAACGGCAACGACTGTGTGACATTTGCTAAATTCTCAGTGACCTGGCCTCTTTCATACATTAATACTGAAAAGCAATGAATTAGTGCTAAAACAAGATAAATTGCGACTACAGGTCTGAAATCTGTGAATTTTACTAAACCCCAAGACAGTCTCCTATTGAAGTGAGCAAGTATTAAACTCAAGGCAATAGTACCCATCATAACTACAACATTAAACGAAAAACCAAAATCAAGAAAACCAGTATTTTGTCGGAAAATCCAACAAGCCAGAATGACTAGGGCTGAACCGGGAATTAGTAGTGCCGGTATCAGTGCGATATTGCCACAATTAATCCCATTACTCATCGCACTGAGGTGTAATTTCCAACTAGGCCAAGCGATGGTAACCACTCCCCAACATAATAGAACAAGTCCAACAGTTGCCATCTCCAACATCAATTGTAAATCATTAGTGAAAATCCCACCAATAATCAATAGTTGTCCAATAATATTGATCAATAGGTACTGATTTGAATGAGTGTGAGTGTACGCCTTACTATTATGAGTTATTGGAAATAAATCGAAGGTAATTCCAACAACCATTGACATTAACCAGCCAAGAGTAATTAAAGCAGTAAGGATAAAAGCAATTTCTAGTCGATAATTCTCCTGCCGAAATGAATATTCTGATTCGGTATAAGACAGCCACGAAACGGCCAACATGAACGGGACTGTCATCACCATAGATGAGGTGAAGTGAGGTACATATGACCCGCTTAAACCCGAAAATGGATGTTTTAACTTATCGGCCACACACTATGCAGTCAAATATCCTTTTTAAGGCGATTTCCGACGTTTTTGTTAATTCATCAGTGTACTTATGCCTAAATCATGGTTGCCGGTGTCGACAATTACATCACTTCCGGGTATCATTAACAACTTATCTTCTGAGTCCAAAGCGAAAATTCCGACACCAACTTCCTCACTCATCATCTTTAATTCTCTGCGACATGCATTTTGGTGTGAATCCATATGAAACATACTTCGTAAATCAACAATAATTGTATCTCCATTGGTAACTCTTTGAGCAATGCCCCGTGTTGGTATCTGCTTCTTTTCATTAGGTGCAATATATCTTAATGCTCTAGATGGAAATGATCTTCTAGCCAAATTCTGAACTCCCAAGTCGTGAAAAGCTTCACCATCAGCAGTTAATGGTCCGTTCCAATTAAGTGGGACGACGCTTTTTCGAGTGATTGGTTTCTGTTTGGTCGGCGTTGGTAATAATGCAGGAGTCTCGGGTTCTATTTCGACAATAGTTTGTTGAGTCAGGCTATTAGGTGTTAATTCATTTACGGGTTGGCTTTCTGGTTTCTTACCAGTGGGCTTTTTTTGCTTCTTGACACTGCCATCAGGATCAGGTAAGCCAAAGAAACTCCACAGGTTAGCCATTTTTCCACTTCACAAGTCTAGGTCATCTAATAAATCATTTAGATTACTAGTTGCGGATTGTGTTGTGGTACCTGTACTTGTTGGTTGAATTGGGGCCGGAGCGGTGTTTTGAGCGGCTAGGTATTGTGCGCCATAATGTTGCCATTGGTCCATCGTCCAGCCTTGTGGAAGCCCTGTTGCAGGGAGTGGTGGGCCTTGTTGTACCGGTGCAGGTGCTGGTGCAGTTGGTGCTGGTGCAGGCTGAGCTACAGATTGAGTTGTTGGATTGTAGGTAGAATATGGGTCTACTTGCGCAGGAGCCTGCGCAACTGGATTATATGCAGCATATGGGTCAGGTTGAACCGTTTCTTGTTGGTACAAACCAAATCCGGCATCTGCACCTGGCGTGCTTATTGGGTCACTAAATTGGCTGGTTGTGCCGCCAATATTGAAATCAGTGAATTTTTCAGTCGAAGGTTTTGAATTCCTGGTAAATAGTAAGAATGCAGCAAGGCCGATTACTACTATTGCTAGAATACCAATCACCATAGTTCCCACTCCACCGACAGAATCAGTAATTGATTCTAGGAAATTCTCAGCAGGCTTGGCTTTTACTTTGATATCGATAGTAGTAGTGCTGAACTCACCATCGTCATCTGTTACAGTCAGACTTATTGTCCATGATCCAGCAGGTAAGTCGGTCATTAGATACTCTTGACCATAAAAGTCAATATCGCCAGCTTTTTCACCATCTAGATCAGAATCGATGTGGTCACTATCCCATGCATATATCAGCGATAATTTATCAAAAGCAGTATCTGTTGTAGTAATCCCTGATAAGGTTAGATTATCACCTTCATTAAGCGCTAAGACATCAGTTGAGTTGGTTATTTTGGCTCGAGGTGCGGAATTAATTACGCTTACATTGACGCTGGTTGAATCAGTTGCACCATTATCATCTGTTACTGTTGCAGTTATCCATCTAACGCCAGTAGTTGGCCATGATGCAGTCATTTCTAAGCCGCTAAAATCGCAATCATTGTCGGTAAAACCATCATCGTCGTCATCGGCTAAGGAGTCTAAATCCCAACATACGACTAACGATTCTATATCAGAAGCAGTGTCGTCCACTTCAGCAACAAATGTGAGATTGTTATCTTCAAAAATTGGCTGTGTAGAACCCAGGCTGGCAATTGAAGGAGCGACATTTGTAATGTTGACAATTCCACTTCGTACTTCAGATTTTACATTGTCATTATCATATGCTACTACAGTGAGGGTGTGAAGTCCGGAAGTCGGCCAAGATACAGTTGTCTGTGAAGAAGGTCCAACAGTAGTAATAGTCCAATTTTCATCTAAGTCAGAAGGTGTCCATTCAATTATAATCGTATCTTTGTCAAGTGGTGTATCATCTGCTATTGCTCTTAAAATCACGGTCTCATCTTCATTGAGGTTCCAATATCCCATCTCATCAACAGACTGGTTTTGCCCTGCTTTCCATAGCTCTGGTTGCGATATCGTCGGGACAACATTGAGTACCTCAAGAGTGGTTGATACAGTAGTAGTAGCACCATCGTCGTCTTGTGCTACTGCAGTTATGTTTAACACACCTTCCTCTGTGACTAAAACGGTACATATCGGGCCAAATGTTGTTCCTTCGCAATTTAAATTAGGCCAAGTTATTGTTACTTCTTGACCTTCTGGTGAGACGGAGTCTAAGTCTCCACTATCCTCTGCATTAATTGTCACATAATTATTTACTTCTATGCTTTCTAATACCGAGAGGTTGATGTATGGAGCCCGATTAAATACCGTTGCTGTAATATTTGCTGTGTCAGTGTCTAATTCATCATCAATCACTAGAACTTCAATATTCCATATTTGTCCGTCACTCCAATTGTATTCGATTATGCAATCTTCTGAGTCTATATTCTCAATCAAGCCAGGTGCCTTTTCTAATGTAAAACGACATTCGACACCTCCACCATCTTCATCGAAACTCGATGAGGCATCGATTGTTACATTTTCAAATGTGTACACTTCGTCAAGAACTAATATTTGCGCTGTGGGAGTTCTACCAATGAATAAATCAACTACTGCAATGTTGTTACTTCTATTGGTATCTTCAATAACAAGGCCATCAGGGTCTACTTCTATATTGAATGCCAAAGTCCCTATTGGTTCGTTAAGTGGAACCTGGTAGTCAATATCAATACGGGATTCACTGTAGGCAGGAATTGATGGCAAGTTCTCACTAGTCACTTGTCCATTAGGGGTGGTAATCTCAATTGTTGTGCTGTTTGCGGCCTGTTTCCCCCGGTTTTGGGTTGGAATTGAAAAGGATAACACATCACCCGGCAAAGCATTAAATCCAATGGATTTGGATAATGTAGATTCTACATCTCCTCGAATTCTAGTAAGGATAATAGCATCTGATTGTGCCACTAAATCCACATCAGTAATTGAGGGGTCAATGATTATGGTGGTTGCTCCAATAACTTTGTTGAAAGGGTCCCACACTAACAAGCCATTGCTGGTGTAGTCGTCGCTGGCATTGGTGTCATCAATAACGTCAGATGAATCAAAAATTTGGTTAGCCATGCCATTAGCATCGGTAGTAGGATTGAGATATGTATTGGTCATTTCATAGCGTAGTTGTAAATTAA
>QXXX01000021.1:0-497 GCA_009887195.1 Candidatus Poseidoniales archaeon
GTCAACTACTGACATATGTTTTAATTTAGCAATATTCTCTTCAGAAAAACCCAAACCATTCATGAATAAAACATCATTAATCATATCGCTGACATCATTTCCCATATTCTATCAAACCATATCTCAACAATTTTCCAACTGATAATAAACAACTATGCAATCGCTTTCAGTCAAACCTAACATCTATCTTATTTTTAATTCTATCAATTATCTAAAGAATTTTTTATCAAATCATTATGTAACAGGATTCAATAAACTAGAGCATTTCAATTATCCATGGCGAGTCGCGACCCAAGAGCTGACATCGTCGATACAGACCCATTTCCACAACCAAAAATACGCAGAATTCATTCCCAAGAATCATCAACAGGTAGCTCAATGTTTACTATTGATGATTTACAAAATATGTTTGCTGGTAAGAAATCCACCCCCGAACCAACTGGTAATAAAAAAATCTGGGAGTTTAGTGAAATAGAAAAACAACACCTTGGATTAGC
>QXXX01000021.1:507-5944 GCA_009887195.1 Candidatus Poseidoniales archaeon
CTGCTGCATTTACCTTAGCCCTAGGTTTTATGGCTGTTAGGGGGCTGTCAGGAATATCAACTCTAGGTATGAATACTTGGATTGTTACTCTACTATTAGCCATGCCAGTAATGTTGTTTGCAGTTGGCCCAGCCTTCATATTACACGAAATTGGTCATAAAATAGTCGCTAAAAAATATGGTTGTTGGGCAGAATTTAGAGCAGATCCAAAAGGGCTTAGATTTGGTATAATGCTATCCTTTTTCCTTGGTTTCTTGTTTATGGCACCAGGTGCAGTTATGGTTTCAGGATTGTTAAAAAGACGTTATAACGGCTATATTGCTGTTGCTGGACCGTTAACAAATCTCTCTTTATTCATAATAGGAATACCGATGTGGGTACTTATTTTAGGCATCACTGGTTCTTTTGATCTAACAAGCATTCCAATGTTAGAAAATGGTAGTAGGGCGTATGCTGATGGGGGATCAATAATTTGGCAATCAATGTTAGTTGATGCCGGTGTATGGTGGATTTCCGCTAACCTTATCCTCGGGCTATTCAATATGATACCATGGGGCCCATTAGATGGGGCTAAGGTAAAAGATTGGAATGAACAGGTTTTCTATGGGGTATTCTTTATATTCTTAGTTCCTGTTCTAAGTATGTTTCTTGGATTTTGGTCTCCTGTGGCGCTTTTAGAAGGTCTAGTGAATAAAGTATTCTAATTTATTCAGACTGGGTAATTATCAACCCAAAATGAATAAAAACTCAAAAACAACAACTTAACCACTACACTAGAAGCCCGATCAAAGATATGAATTTCTTATTGGTTGTTCATCAAGATGGAAAAATGAATAAGTTGCCCACCAAGTTATTGTGTCTAGGGCATCAACTAGGTTACTTGTGCCGGTTTGCTCATCCCCGTAATCCTTACCAGTAGTATCCATCCAATCAATCATCTCATCAACCGTATCACAAGTTTGGTGGTAACACCAATATCCATCAACAAGGCCACCAAAACCCATTGTTACAGTGCCTAAATTATCTTGGAATGTAGCATGGTCTGACCTAGCAGTTGTATCTTCATAAACAATAATTTCAGGCCGATCTTTAGCCATCCAATCATCTACCTTCCAAGTAGTGGCCTCATATCCTTCACCGATTAGTGGCGACATCTGTTCTTCAACACCAATAGCATCAGAACCAATCCACATGGCTAGGCCAACCATTTCTGGCTGATTCATGACATCATGATCTAAACTAGGGCCAATATATACTCTCATTGGCCAAACTTCGGAATCTTTTGGATATCCATCTGGGTCTATTTCAGGTTCTGGATCACAATTTCCATCTCCACCACCATGGCCGTTACCACATGGTGCACCGCCGCCACCAGGCCAGTTAACTCCAGCCATATCTAAGTTGACATAATTAGTAACTTCAACATCAGGATTATCTTCCTTAACCCAATAATCAGTCCAGAAATCACTACCTCTTTTACCACCTTCTTCACCAGACCAAAGACAGAACACCATTGTGTTCCTCGTACTATATCCAGCCATAGCTTCTGCCACCGTCAATACCATACTTGTTCCTGCAGTGTTGTCATAGGCACCAACCCTAGTTCCATATGTTCTACCAAATATGTGAGGATCAAGCATACCTCCGTTAACAGGTGGAGCAATATCGAAGTGGGCTCCAAACACCATCCACTTATCAGGATCTACCTCACCAAATCGATACCCACAGATGTTGTATGCCTCTGGATTTTGGGCACCAGTCATTAAGGAATCATAGACAAATCTTTGAGTTATTACTTCTAACCCAAAACTCTCCAAAGTTTGTATGAGGTATTGTGCAGCATCTTCGTATGCCGCATTGCCTTGTCCAGCCCACCTGTCAAGATAGCCGTTAGCCCCATCTGCCAAATCTGTAATGTCGGCGCTTTCATCGGACATTAAACTAAGATAGTTGAAAGTAGTACGTCCGTCGACAACACCAGTAGAATGCCTTCCACCATCAGCTTCACTATATGCAGCGGCCATCTGTCGTTTAATTGACAATTTAGTTACAGCAACTGAGTCAGATGAAATATTAGAATAACTAATGGTGTCAAGTGAACCATTAACACCAGGGATTCTCACGATACTTGGATTTTCATTAGAATCATACCCTCTTCTATCAAACCAAGTCTTCCACGACTCCTCAATACTTCGAATTGGCCAAACATCTCTACCATATTCTCCGAGTAAAACAACGGCAGTATCAGTTCTAGGTGGCGCTAAAACACTCAATTGAACCGACTCATCCGACTTCAAATCTATTACTGTGGAGTTTTGCACAAACCCACTATCCTCGTTCAAAATCAAATAAGGAACAAATACTGATAAATCAGCTTTAGCAGTTATGGTCATTGGTTGAAAAACACCACCAGAAAGCATTTGCGGAGTAACTATAACATCTTCCTCAGAATTAATACCACTCTGTTCAGTTTCTCCAAAGCAACCGGAGAACGCGGCACTAAACATCAACAAAACAAGAAGCACAGCCCGAGACGAACTCCTTCCCAACATAACCAACGCTATTCTATCCTATTTCTCAACCCATCGGTCATTTGCTAACAAATCAATCAATTGATTTATCTAGTACCATGGACAATATATAATTGAGAATATGATTGTTGTATCAACTAAAATATATTGCAAGAATAAGAGGGATAAAAAAATCAGAAATAAATATCTTTGGGCCAATTCGATAATTTATTGTGACCAAGATGAAATGTGCCCAGTTATTGAAGGCTAGACAATAACTGTTCAATTATTATCGAATGCGCCAGGTTTGAATACCCAACGCAAATCATCATCTCTATCATAGTATGATTTAATTCTAGGCTCATTAGCAACATGATTGTGATATTCAAGGAGTGCCGGATATGGCTGAATCATTGAAGCATCAATACCATCAAACTGCCCAGAAAACATCATGAAGATATTGAGAAAGGCCTTGACATCTGCTAAACTAATATTCTCGGTGTTGGCAACCCATCCCGTAGTCGAAGAGGCAATCAACGACTCCAAATCCTTCAACCCCAAGTCAATTTTACCTCCTTCAGCAAATAACGCCTTTCTTGCAGCAGCCTTTTCATCAATATCTTCAATGTAAAACGTCGGGGTAAAATGCACCCTCCATCCATTAATCAACTCGATGATTTCATCAACTTTCCCCCTCATGTAAAGATCCTCAGGCTCTAGGCCAGCTATTGTTGCTGCATATCGCATTAACGCCCCAGATTCAGCAATTGTTCCACTAGGGGTTTTCAATACTGGTAAGTAACCCCAAGGCAACTCACCGTTATTTTTCAATTCTTGATAACCGTCCCATTCGACGGTGGTGTTTTTCCATGGTAGTCCAGATAACTCCAAACAAAGTCTAGTAGGTTCAGCATATCCAGGTGATTCAAAGTAGATTAATTCGTGCATGTGACTTCGATTAAGGCCTAGTCGATTAATACTTCTACTACACAAAAGTTATTCATCTTCAGATAAAGATAAATTCCCCATCATAACTGAATCATTGATAACTATATTTACTACCTTTTCATTTCCAACATAGTCTTTTTTAGACCCATCATCACTTCTAATTAGTCCAACACCTTCTTTTTCTTCAGTAATCATACTAATAGCGACACCAAGTAATCCAACCGCAGAAACAACCATCAACAGCGGAATATATTTCTCTAAACCCTCATCTTCACTTTCGCTTGACTGGCTAACACCATCTTCACACCCAGCGCCAAAACAATCACCAACGCTTGGTAAACCCCCCTCTTCATGAACATCTAGCCCAACAAAAATAGAATTAATCCAAACATTTGTATGGCTGTCATTAACCATTCTTTCTAATTGATAATCATATATTCCAGACCCATTTGTCCCATTGAAGTAAAATACTACAGATTCCGAACAATTTTCATCTAAAAGTGTGCCATTTTCATCATAAACACAATCAAAAACCATCCACGGTGAGATAAAATCACTACTATCATTGAACAGGCCATTTTTATCAAGGTCAATACTAACTCTCATGCTAGTATTGTTAACACTATCACCCACCTTGAATTTGATACCATCACCTTCGACAAGGCCGGCTGTTTCAACAACATTTTCAGGAACCGGGCCCTCTTCTTTCAAAATACTCATCATGACGTTTGGAGTATGCGCTTGAACGGCCAAACATGGCGCCATCATTATCAATACAACTAACAACACCACTCTCCGCATATCAATTCCCCGCTATTTTAGGCTAAACCATCATCACATAAAGTCAAAACGGGCATTAGTATCGGCATTAACATGCGGGGCAAGGAGATAGCACTCACCTTCTTTCTAGTACTCTTGATGGTGTCTAGCGCGATGTATGTTTTTTCGGGTGAAGAAACCTCGGAAAATGAAATTAATTCAGTAATTTCTGACAATGAGGACCCATTATTCCAACACGAAGGACACGACCATTCTAATGCCTCCCAACACATGGTTGGCACAGATAATATTGAGCAACTAGACTTTAATCCACTGACCACGAATGGAAATGCGGAAGTGCAAGTTGCTACAACCCCAGATGGTGAAACATATGCCTACTTAGCAGGTTGGAACGACATGCATATTGTTGACGTAACCGACCCTAACAACACAACAGTTGTTGGAAAATATGTTGATCCAAACACTCAAGTTTTGGATGTTAAATACATTGAATATAACGGCAGAGAATATATTGTTCAACAAAACCAACTAATCGATCCAGGCTATGCAGATCCAAATGTTGGAGAATGGAGCGACCCGGCCCAAGTATCAGTCACTTTAATTGACGTAACTGATAAAACCAATCCAACATATATCGATTCATGGTATGACATAGACCATCCAAGCGGACCACACAATCTCTATACTCATATGATTGATGGAGAATGGTATTTATTCGTGGCAAACCCCGATTATGAAGCTTGTAATGATGCTATTGACGAAGCCTGCGGGGGCGTTACAATTGCTCACATGAACCTTGATGGCTCAGCAGCTAGAAACCTCCCTGGCGTTCCAGGCTCCGGACAAGGCCATACCATCATTAAAGTTGGAGAATATGAAGTCGCTTGGGAACATACTCGCGGTGGCTGGATTTACATTCACGATATGACTGTTCAATTATGGCCTGGTGAAGATCAAACCGATCCAAGATACGGTCGCACATTCATCTACGGAAGCTATTGGGAAGCAGGTTTGAGAATTGCCGACGTAACTGATGTACCTCATCCAGTTAATTCACCAGAAGAGTATGCGGTTCACGCTACTCTATGTAAGACTGGTTTTGGCAACCCAGTACAATGTCGTTGGCGAGCCGAAGAAGTAGGTATGTGGATGGACTTCTTAGATTTAGATGAAGACGGCCAACCAGATAGTGGAACAAC
>QXXX01000021.1:6044-30446 GCA_009887195.1 Candidatus Poseidoniales archaeon
CGGGACTGGGAAATTCCATGGGCCGAAGATCACTGTTACGGTGCAGACTGCCCAATCAATCCCGATGGAGATGAGTGGCTATTATTTTCACCACACAATCTTGACAGTGCATATTTTGAAACTGATGAGACTACCGACCAAAGCCACGGTGGTGGCTGGGATGGACGGCTATACATCTCACACTATCATGCTGGGCTTTGGGTATTAGACATTGAAACACTCGTTTCTCCAACCAATCCAGATGATAAATTTGCTACCTACGCTGAAGCAACAGTAGCATGGTATCTTCCTCACGGTGATGATGGGGTAATTTTGGAATCAGATTTCTATGAGTTCTCTTGGGTGCCGTTTTTATGGGCTGTAGAACATCATAACGGTATCACTTATGCTTCTTGTATTTCCACTGGATTATATGTAATGCAATTAGATATTGACATACCATATTTGGGAACTACTGTCTGAGGGATAAAAATGCAGAAGAAATCCATCGCTTTATTGGTTTGTCTGATGATGTTTTCATCAGGTTGCCTTGGCGGGTCTAGTGAAGAATACGAATCAAAGTTTCATGGTGATTTAGTCAGCCCAGTAAAATTAACCGATGACTTTAATCTGTTAACAAGCGATAATGAGACTTATAATTTTAAAAATAACACAGATGGTAAGGTAACAGTAATTGCCTTTTTATTCACCAACTGCTACGATATTTGCCCAATAGTAACATACAATATGAGATATATTTCAGAAAGCCTTAATCAGTCACAACAAGAGCTAATTGAGTTCATCACCATAACAGTTGACCCATGGCGTGATAATGCCACTATAATGGAGGAATGGAAAACACGAACAAAATCGAATTGGACCCACTTAACTGTGTCAAATACCGATGCAAATTCTGAAGAGATGAAGACGTTGAATAAGGTGTGGGGTGACTTTGGAGTTGGCTTTAAAATCGAAGAAAACCAATCAGAAACCAACACCTCAGGGAGGCACCACCCCTCAGCAACAGATTACAACATAGACCATTCCACAGGGACTGTTTTGATTGATCATGAAGGCAATCAAAGAATATGGTGGGGAGACTTTGATTGGATTATTGATTTGGTCAAAGAAGACATATTAACATTGGTTGAAGAAGCCGAAAAACCGTAAAAAACGCACATATTCCACTATCAGGAAATGAGATTCCATTATTGGGCTAAGCATTAAGAGGGGACAACTTCGGGATTTCATTATGGCAACGGTTCGTTTGGACCAGAAACCCCGGGCTCTTGTCCGCGCCATTCCAGATTCATATAAATCCGCTCTAGCTAAATTTTTTGGTAGTGGTCCACAAGACCTTGATTTAGCACGTATGCAACATCAACAATACCGTGAAGCACTGGAGTCATGCGGAGTAAGTGTAACAATGCTTGACGCTGACCATAAACACCCAGATTGCTTGTTTGTTGAAGACCAAGCTGTAATCGTCGACGGACATGTCTTACTCCCAGTCCCTGGTCACCCATCAAGAGTCGCTGAACAGCCACCTATTGCTAACTTCTTAGTCAGTCAAATGGGCGGAGCACAAATCTGTCGCATGAGCGGTGATGCTAGAATGGACGGAGGAGACATACTCCGATTAGGCGACCTCTTTTTCGTAGGGCGTTCTACTAGAACTAATGATTTAGGAATCGAGGAACTAAGAGATTTACTTTCTCACTTAGGACATGAACTTAGAGTAATCGACATTCCAGATAAAGCACTTCACCTAACTAGTATAGCATCAACTCCAACTGATGAAATAATTCTCGCTCCAGAGGGATATCTACCAAAAGATGCGTTTGGTGAACTACCAGAAAACTCCCGAGTTATTTGGATGCCTGAAGAAGAAACCTATGGGTGTAATACAATAGGTCTACCGAACAACAAGGTTTTGGTTGCTAAAGGCTATCCAACAGTTCTTCAAACCTTAAAAGACCTAAATCTAGAAACAATCATCCTAGATTTTAGTGAAATAAGAGCAGCAGATGGCTCCCTTACTTGCTGCTCACTATTTTTCTAACTAGTTACCTCAACCAACCAGTTTGAAATAATCAGTTTTAGCGATTGATGAGATTCACAGGTTGTGTTTTTTGCATCACAAACAATCATTTTCTTACCTCTTGGGATTATATCTAAGGTTATTTGGTGGTCGGAATATAGCCCCATTTCAAAAATTAAATCATACAATTTATGATCCATTGATTGGAATTTATCAGAATAAAGAAATGAGCATAAATCATCAACGGTGTAAAATGAGCACAACATCGAAAGGGTTTGAATCAAGTTATTATCTTCTTCAACAACAATTTCTGAAAACCCTTCAACCTTGGATTTAATCACTAAAGTTAGTTGGGGTATAGCCTCACTCACCAAGGCAAATCAACACCATCATATTGAACAAAACGGCCAGAATTCTCTAGATTATGCTGCTCTATGAGTTCCATCATCCCATCTACACTAGTATTCATCTCAACAGGAGCATTTTCTCCACCCATTCTGGTTTTTACCCACCCAGGGTGTAGTATCAAGAATGAAATATTATCGTCTAAAGCCTCTTTTTTCATGGCAACCGTGAACATATTTAATGCAGTTTTTGAGGCACGGTAGGCATAAGACCTGCCCGAATGACAATCATCAATTGACCCCATTAAACTACTAATCATCACAACAGTAGACAGATTTTTTCCACTCATTTTATCATATAATGAACGTACTAATCTAACTGGGCCAAGAGAGTTGATGTTAATCACATTAAGAGCCCACTGATCATCTATTTCTTTGATATTACGCCACCGACCGTCAGGCACTCCAGCATTATTAATCAACAAATCAACACTGTGATCGACATTACTGGCAAAAGCTGCAATAGAATTATTATCTACAACATCTAACTGATAAGTAAACAGGTTTTCATTTTCCAGCAAATCCAATCGATGCTTATCTTGCCTGTAACCAGCATATACGCGCCATCCTTTATCGAGTAACCGAACGACAAACTCCGAACCAATACCGCGGCTTGCCCCGGTAATTACTGCAGTTTTCATAATAAATACCCTCTTTGAAGGTTATTTGCACGCCTTACAAATGCCTTTCCAAGTCAAGTCTAACTCTTCGATATCTGCATTAGATTCAACCGGAGCCATTGAAAAAATATTTTTAGGCAAATCTACATCCCATATTTCATCACACACTGAACACACGAAGTGGGCATGTGGAGTAACTAATCGGTCATATCTTATTTGTCCTGAATGCTCAAACGATTTTAGAATCCCTTCATCAACCATAGCAGATAACTGGCGATAGACTGTCGCAAGACCAATACCAGAGCTCTGCAAATCAACGAATACCTCATTTGCCGATGGATGGTCTTTTCTATCAATTACACAGTCATAGACTAGCTGCCTTTGTCGAGTAACCCGCTTATTTGTTAGTGGGGACATATCGATCAAACCTTGAAAAATCAGGCTAAGTCAAATCTATCAGCATTCATTACCTTAGTCCATACTGAGATGAAGTCAGATTTAAATTTCTCAGCATTATCATCTTGAGCATATACTTCAGCAATTGCTCTTAGTTGTGAGTTGCTACCAAACACTAGATCAGTTCTTGATGCCCGGCGTAGTACTTCTCCAGACGCTCGGTCAATACCATCATATGAGTTACTTCCAGTAGGTTTCCATTTAACACTCATATCTAGTAGAGTAGGGAAGAAGTCATTAGACAAATTACTGTTATCGTTGGAGAATAATCCTCTGTCATCAGAACTTACTCCTAAGGTTCTCAATCCACCAACTAAAGCAGTCATTTCAGGAGCAGTCAAGCCTAATAATTGGGCTTTATCCAGCATCATTTCTTCAGGAGTAACTGCATAGTTAGTCTTCAAGAAATTTCTAAAACCATCTGCTAACGGCTCCATAACGGAGAAAGATGCCCCGTCAGTCTGCTCTTCAGTTGCGTCGCCACGACCTGGATGGAAAGCAACTTCCATTCCACTTGCCATTTCGACTCCAACATTGCCGGCTAGAACAATAACGTCAGCTAAACTTGCACCATGGGAGTCGGAAATTCCACCAAGAGTTGCTAGAACACTAGACAATTGTTCTGGTTTATTTGCTTCCCAATCTTTCTGAGGCGATAGTCTAATCCTTGCACCGTTGGCGCCACCACGCATATCTGATCCTCTAAAAGTGGATGCGCTAGCCCACGCAGTCTCAACCATTTGGGTAACGCTAAGTCCACTCCCTTTGATCGCTTCTTTTACTGCATTTACATCGTATGATGTTGAACCTGCAGTCACCGGATCTTGCCAAATCAACTCTTCACTAGGAACGTCGGGTCCAAGGTAGCGAACTTTTGGCCCCATGTCTCTGTGCAGTAGTTTGAACCATGCACGAGAAAATGCGTCAGCAAATTTATCAGGATTTTCATAGAACATCTTTGATATTTTTCGGTACTCAGGGTCCCTAATCATTGCCATATCAGCAGTAGTCATCATAGTGGGCACCTTCTTGCTAGAATCCTCTGCATCAGGAGCCATATCCTCTTGATCAGGGTTCTCTGGTGTCCATTGATGAGCTCCAGCAGGACTCTTTTCCAAAATCCAACTATCTTCGTACTTGAATAACATACCAAAGTAAGCATTGTCCCATTGTGTAGGGTTAGGTGTCCATGCACCCTCAATTCCGCTAGTAATTGTATCACTACCTACTCCACTTCCGTAGTCAGAAGTCCAACCAAATCCTTGCTCTTCTAATCCTGCACCCTCTGGTTCAGGCCCTTTGTGATCTTCTAGACTTGCGCCATGAGCCTTACCAAATGTGTGACCTCCAGCAGTTAATGCTACAGTTTCTTCATCATTCATAGCCATTCGAGAAAATGTTTCCCTAATGTCTTGAGCACTTAGCAAAGGATCAGGATTTGCATTTGGTCCTTGAGGATTAACATAAATCAATCCCATTTGAACCGCAGCCAATGGGTTTTGTAAATCCTGTCTGGTATCTCCATATCGGTTATCGCCAAGCCATTCATCCTCAGCGCCCCAGTAAATGTCTTGTTCAGGGTGCCAAATATCAGCTCTCCCACCGCCAAATCCAAACACAGGTCCACCCATTGATTCAATGGCAATATTTCCTGTTAGAATAAGTAAGTCAGCCCAGCTAATCGAGTTACCATACTTCTTTTTTATTGGCCACAAGAGTCTTCTCGCCTTGTCTAGGTTCCCGTTATCAGGCCAGCTGTTTAGTGGAGCAAATCGCTGTGCTCCTGTACCGCCACCACCACGACCATCACCAGTCCGGTAGGTTCCTGCAGCGTGCCAAGTCATACGAATGAAAAATCCACCATAATGTCCATAATCAGCAGGCCACCAATCTTGACTATCTGTCATCAAGTCATGCAAATCCTTCTTTAGCGCAGCATAATCTAATTTTTTAAACTCTTTTCGATAATTAAAATCTTCACCCATTGGATTAGATTTTTTGTCATGTTGATGCAAAATAGACAAATCAATCTGTTTTGGCCACCAGTCTCGATTTGCCATTCCATATTCTGTATTTGTCATTGAACCGTGCATAACGGGACATTTTGTGTCTTTACCGGTCTTACCGTATCCTTCCATACAGATGCTAACAAAAAGAGACTGATAAACATAATGATTATCATTATCATTAAGAAATTACCAATCAACAGCAAAATCATCTCCAATCGTGGATGTTGGAGATTTAGTGACGATAGTTTCAGACTTAGAAAAATCCACTTCTTTCAAACTCTCATCAACAACTAAGTCTTCAATTTCCACACCATCTTCGATGACTTTCTTAGTAGCCCTTATTGGTTTGACAATAATTTTACCAGACTGGTTCTCTGAGGAATATTTTTGCCCATACGCGATATCATGGGAACTAATTTCTTGCGTTTGTTCAGTAACCTTCTCATTGGAAAATTTTTCTTCCCCGATTTTCATTTCTGCAAAACTTTTCTCAAGCGCCGAATCCAAATCAGGTGCTTCACTGATCTTCACCATAATTGTGCATATAGCGATATAGCAAATGAAATCTTTGCTTCCTTGTCTACTATGATTACACAGACCTTCATGAAGTACTAAGATAACCGGACAACATGCGAGTCGGCATAGTTGTCAACCCCGATGCTGGCCTAGGTGGTAGGTTGGGATTCAAGGGTAGTGACGGACGGGCTGCTGAAGCAAGGGAAGCAGGAGCTCAAGACAGAGCTGGACCCAGAATGACCCAATGTATCGTTAAGTTTGATGAGTTACTCAACTCCTCACTAAATAGGTCTAATATCAAACCAGAAATATACACCTGGGAGGGGAGAATGGGAGGAGACTGGTTAACGACCCTCAACTATCAGTCAATTGGTAAAACCCCAACTCTGACAAATGCTCTAAACACTAATGATTTAGTTCAACAACTAATCGATAATCAAGTCGACGTAATATTGTATGCTGGAGGAGATGGCACAACTCGCGACATAGTCAACGCGCTTGGGGATAAAAAAATCCCATTAATCGGCGTACCCGGAGGGGTCAAAATGCATTCCGGTTGCTTTGCAACTACACCCAATGCTGCAGCAGAGGTGTTGTTTTCTTTTGCTATTGGAGATTTGATGTCATCAATAACAGAAGTCATGGATTTAGATGAAGAAATCTATCTTGCCGGAGAGTGGAAAGTTCGAATGTATGGTGAAGCCCTAACTCCTGCTAGCCCTAGATTCATGCAAGGCTCTAAACAACAAGTTGAGCGTGCCTCTGAAGAGGAAATAATTGAAGGTTTAGCTGCGCATATCGCAGATTTAATCGAAGCAGATTCTAATTTAATGGTTGTTTGGGGAAGCGGCGGAACACTTAGAATGATTGGCGATTTACTCAATCAAGAATTAACTCTGTTAGGAATAGATATTCAACATAATGATAAGATCTACGCAGACCTAAACGAAGAGCAACTAATAGATATATTACAGCAACACACCGGTAACAAAATTCTCCTTCTTTCTCCAATGGGTGGTCAAGGATTCTTAATCGGTCGTGGCAACCTTCAACTCTCACCAACAGTACTTCGACTAATCGGCATTAGTTCAGTCCTTGGCGTTGCAACACCGGCAAAGTTAACCGGGTTATCAAATGTAAGAATAGACACAGGAGATAGCGATTTAGATCAAGAATTTAGAGAACGCAAATTTGTCAAAATGCTACAAGGCTATCGGACAACTAGAGTAATTAGAGTCTCTGATGTATGATTATAGCTTGATACCAGCAGCAGCCATTAACAAGCCAAGGAACGGGGGACTGGGCCTTCCAGGTCTTGATTTAAACTCAGGATGATATTGTACCCCAACATAATATGGGTGCCCTGCCAATTCAAAAATTTCACACCGTTGCCCAGTTTCATCTTTGCCGACAAACATCAAACCAGCCTCTTCTATTTGTTGGATTAAATCCGGGTTGACTTCATACCTATGTCGATGTCTTTCATCAACAGATTCACCATCACCATATAGTCGCTTGATCTTACAATCATCAATTTGCCATATCGTTGGTCTGCTACCCAACCTCATAGTTCCACCCAAATGGGTTTTGGAAATCTCCGGCATGAAGATTACTGCAGGGAATTCAGGGTTGTCATCAAATTCTGTTGAATTTGCTCCTGAAATACCAAGCACGTTACGGCAGAATTCAATGGTCGCTACTTGCAACCCAAGGCAAATTCCAAGATATGGAATATCATTTTCCCGAGCATATTGAGCGGCTAGAATCTTGCCTTCAATACCTCTATCACCAAATCCACCAGGCACTAAAACTCCATTTGAGTTCCGTAACAATGTCCAAGCATCATCATGTTCTTGAGAATTGCCTTTCTTCCAACTTGTTTCTAAATGACTTGCTTCAATCCAATTAATAGTCAACCGACGTTTGACCTTCATTGCTGCATGCTGTAAACTTTTGATTACTGATAAGTATGCGTCAGAAAGGTCGGTATATTTTCCTACCATCGCAATGGAAACATCTTCACTAAGCAAATCTAAATCATAAGCCATTGTTTTCCAATCGGATAATACTGTTGAGTTACTACAATCAATATCGAGTATGTTGCATAATCCTTGCTTCTCTAACATCAATGGAACATGGTAAATGTTGGGTACATCGTGTGTTGACATAACAGCTTCAGGTGCAACATGACAGAATGCAGCCAACTTTTCTTTTGTCTCTTCCGTCATAGGCTTTGTCGAACGACAAACTAGGATATCAGGGGTTATTCCTAAGCCACGTAACTCCTTTACAGAGTGTTGAGTTGGTTTGGTTTTTTGTTCACCAACAGGGCCCATTACCGGGACTAAGGAAACGTGAACGAAAGTAACGTTATTTCGCCCGACGCGAAACTGAAATTGCCTAAGCGCTTCAATATAGGGTGCTGATTCAATATCTCCTACAGTACCCCCTAACTCGATTATACAAGCATCAGGGACATCCTCTATACCATCGGCTGGAATGTGAGCAACACGTTCAATCCAGTCTTGAATTTCATTAGTTATGTGGGGGATAACTTGAACTGTTTTACCAAGGTAATCACCTCTCCTTTCAGCTTCAATTACCGTTGAGTAAATTTTACCAGTTGTTAAATTGTTATCCTTGCCTAAATTTATGTCAAGAAATCGCTCATAATTTCCTAAGTCGAGATCAACTTCTCCACCGTCATCAAGAACGAAAACCTCACCATGTTCAAATGGCGACATAGTTCCGGCATCACTATTCAGGTAAGGGTCAATTTTTATTGAGGTGACTCTAAGGCCAGCACTTTTCATCAATACTCCAATACTGCTAGCAGTGACCCCTTTCCCAAGTCCAGATAGGACTCCTCCGCTGACAACAACGTACTTCATGACACACCAACGGGTTTTTTACCACCGATGACCCCTTAATCAACATATCCGAGAAATCAAAAATCATTTCATCATAATTATTGTAACTTTCATAGAGAATTATCAAAGGGTGCCTTCACCGACAGGTAAGTGGGCAAGATGGGTAATTTACCAACTATGATGACGGCTTGGAAAAAAACCAAGCCGGAAAAAGGGGGTTTTAATCTCGTTGAAACACCTTTACCAAATTGCGCAGATGATGCGGTGTTAGTGAAAACACATTCCACATCAATATGTGGCACCGATATCCACATTTGGAAGTGGGATCATTGGGCTGCAGAAAACGTCCCGACCGGCACTATAACCGGCCATGAAACATGCGGAACAGTCGTTGCAATAGGTAAGGATGTTAACACTCACAAAATAGGTGATAAGATTGCAGTTGAATGCCATCTTGCATGTTGGGATTGCGATAGATGTGACGAAGGGAATGCCCATATTTGTGAAAACGGGGAGATATTTGGAGTACATTCAGACGGAGCTTTCGCCCCATATTTCTCAATCCAAGCCACAAACGCTAGACATATACCAGATAATATCCCACTTGAATTAGCATCTATTCAAGACCCACTGGGAAACGCCATTCATACTCTTACCGGTGGTCCGGTAAAAGATTCGACAGTTGCGATACATGGACTAGGTCCCATCGGCCTATTTGCAGTAAATGCCGCTAAGGCAATGGGCGCCAAAAAAATAATTGCCATTGATTGGGATAATGAAGTAAGAATGAAGTTAGCAAAGAAGTTAGGTGCAGACTTAGTTCTTGGCAAAGATGACAATATAGTGGAAACTATTTTGGCTCACACTAACGGTAAGGGGGTAGACAACTCATGCGAGTTTTCAGGAGCCCCAAGTGCATTATCAAATACTATTCACTCTACAAGAATGGGCGGCTATGTCAATGTACTGTCCGTATACGGTAGTGAAACAACTCAAGTGCCGATGAATGAAATCGTATTCCGATATCTCCACTTAAAAGGAATAAATGGACGTAAAATGTGGTCAACATGGGATAAAATGCATGAACTACTTAGTGCGGGCAAAATTGACATTGAAACACTAGTTACTCATCGTATGCCGTATGAGGAGTTTAATTCGGCCATGGAATTAGCAATCAGTGGTGATTGCGGAAAAGTCGTATTAGATTTCTAAGCGCCAATCCACTTGTATCTTCGAGCACCTTCTTGCACTCCAGACTCGGTAATTTCCACCAGAGCAAATTCACCTTCTGGCTCAACTACACTACCACTCTGCAAACCTTTGTGTAGGTTTTCATATGTGACATGGTCAATTGCAACTCTGCCAGCTAGGCGCTCAAATAAATTCCACCTAGAAACAACTTCTCGCCATCTTGGTGATACTTTCCCTTCAAACACCTTTGCTTTTGCACCAGATCCATACCCACATAAACCAAGTAGCTCATTGTCCAGATTATCATTTTCTTCTAAGTCAGATTCGAATGACGACATCAGTGCTAGGAAAATAGATCCTGTATATTGATTTCCAATCAAGCTACTAGCGCGCTGACCTTTTTCTATTCTACTGGCGTGGAAATCTAAATATTGTGGGGTTTTCGAAATAGCCCTACGATATCCATCCATAGCTTTCTCCCAAATTTCGATTATAACAGGGTCATCTGAGTTGTGAGGTTCTGGGGCTGGCCCGAGGTGTTCTGCGACATCTTTCCAAAAATCAGTATCCTCTCTATCATGCCTAAATACATCCGGAAACATCCTTTTTGCTTGATAGGCATACGGTAGGTGCATGATAATACGACTCCACTGTTCAGTGAATCGCTCATCAGTTTCGGGATTGTATCTCCCCGCACGTTCAGCTTTTTCTCTAAAATTATGGAAGGCTTGTCTGACCGCACTTTGATAACATCTGTTAGAAAACTGGCCGTCAAACACTGGATCATCTCTGTGGACACTTACTTTTTCTTCACCATGAGCAAAAATACCTAACTTCCTTACTGTCGAGGCAGGAAGGTGACGAATCATTCTTTCAACAAGGCCTTTCTTGATTGATTGTCCAGCCTCTTGGGCCAATGTCATTACATTGGAAATAATTGACTTAACAGAAACCTCTCTGCGCGGCTTGAAAAAGTCGTGAACCGGGGTTGTAGAAACACCAATACAATCTGGAATTTCTAACAAGCGGGGATTTCTTCTAATCAATAAAGCACCACCACCAGCGCCTTGAGTATATTCGCCTGCAGATTCAAGAGCATATTTTGCATTATCAGAAAATATCACAATCCCCAATCGCTCGTCGTCATTATTTGACCTAGCAACCCAATCTAACGTAGTGTGCATGGCATCCACAGCCCCAATACAAGCAAACGTCATATCGACAACATCACAATTACGAAAACAGTCTTCACCATATCGTTCAGAATACCGCTGGGTCAACATATCTACGATATAGGTAGCAGTTGGCTTTGCCCCATCCAGCGCAGATTCGGTGCCAAGGTACATACGGCCAATGTTGCGCGGATTCAAACCATTCCTATCGATGAGTTTCATCACTGCGTTGGCGCCCATAGTTGCAGTGTCTTCATGAACATCAGGAATAGACATTGCCTTGAGTCCCAGGCCCTTATTCAATTTACCGTAATCTTCTCCTCTAAGATCGGCAAAATCCTTCATATCCATATATAATCTAGGAAAGTGAATGGCAATATCATCGATGCCAACACAGATAGAATTATCAGAGCCCATAAGAAACCCTCCATTTTTTCGAGTATTTGAACATCTGTCCAGTTATGATAGACAACAAAGGGGTTTCATCACATATCAGATTGAGGCGGCGCAGGTGCTTCGATATCTTGCTTAGCCCATAAAACGTCATCGATACGGAGAATCGAAATTGACACCTCAGTAGCACCGATGAGTGCTTGTTTAATGATGCCCTTTGGTTCAAGAACCCCCAAATCCAACATATTAGCAGGCTTTCCAGTTGTCAAATTTATCCCAATATAATCTGAATGGAGATTAGTTTGCTCGGCCACAACATCAATCAACGAAGAAATTGGGTCGATACCGGCATTTTCTGCTAAAACCCGAATGATAACTTCTATCGCATCAGCATATGCCTCAACTGCTAATTGTTCTCTTCCAGGCATAGTTTCCGCAAACCTCCTTAGTTTGCGAGCAAGAGCGACATAAGATGCTCCTCCGCCACAGACGATTTCACCATCTTCAATTAGTTGTACAGACACCCCAAGCGAATCATCAAAACACCGCTCAACTTCACCAATGATGTCAATAGTACTACCTTTGGCGATAATTGTTGCAGCCTTACCAACGGCTTCTACTACCCAGAAATCCTTTCCATCCAGGGAGATATTTTTACTTGTTTTAAATTCACCCAAGTCATTAAGTCTACTAGTGCTTATTGAATTAACTAGTATTGCATCGCAAGCCCTAGAGAGCATGTTCAAATCATTTCTTGACACTCGACGAAAGGCCTGAATATTATTTTTAACAAGATAGTCACGAATATCATCATCTATGCCTTCTTTACATGCCAAAACATCAACCCCATACTCGACCAATTTGTCGACTTGCGATTTCAATAACACCCGCTCTTGCTGCCTAAAAGATTCTAAAACACCCGTATCTGTGACATTTAATTTCAAATCACCTTTGACACCTCTCTTCTCTAGTCCGCCGTCAATTAGCAATATCTTACCTTCAAAAATTTCTTTTGGCATATCAGAAGCGATACGCTTTTTTGGCAACATCAAACCGTGAACTAAACTAGATTCTTCTACCGGCCCACCTGTTTGTGAAATTAATTTTATTTTAGTGGGGTCGATACTTTCCCCATCATCAATCATCTTAACTGCTCGAAGGGAAATATCAGCAATCGTTTCTTGCATTGAACTGTGGCCCTTTCCAGCTAGTGACGTCTCTACCACTGTTTTTTGCATATCCTCGGTGGCTTGTAGAGAGATCTCCTCAAGACTCTTTAGAACAAACTGTTCAGATTTTCTAAAACCCCTGGCTATGGTTGACGGATGAATGCCCTGGAGGATTAACTGCCAAGCATTTTGCAACATTTCCGCCGCTAGTATAACTGTGCTAGTGGTACCGTCTTTTGCGACTCTGTCTTGTGCAGAGGAGGCACTAATCATCATTTTAGCAACTGGATGTTCAACCTTAGCAGTCTCTAAAACAGTTACTCCATCATTAGTTACTAAGGTCCGGCCATCATCATCGATCAATAATTTATCCAATCCTTTTGGCCCTAAAGTTGAGCGAATCGCTTCAGCAAGTGCAAGAGCCGCTTGAATGTTTTTTTGTAGTGCGTCGCGACCCTTTGAACGTGCCGTATCTCTTAGAATCGGAGCCTCGCTCATGGTTGGGCCACACTCCTCTATGAAATAAGCGCGACTCAGTCTTCATCGACGACTTCAAAGTCAGCATCGACCACATCATCACCATCAACACTGATGTCACCATCTTCTGAAGATCCATCTTGTTCAGACATTTCTGCCGATGCTGCTTCATACAATTTTGCTGATACTGCATGCATAGCCTCTTCGATTTCCTTAACCTTGGCTTGAATTGCCGCATCATCAACATCATCGATTTCTAACGGTTTTCCATCGTCATCTTGAACTAATTTTTCTAGTTCGTCTAGGTGTGACTTAACTGGTCCGACATCATCTTCATCAAGTTTATCTCCGGCTTCGTCGATAGTTCTCCTTGTTTGATATAGGACTTGATCAGCCATATTGCGCAATTCTACCTTGGCCTTTCTTTGCTTGTCTTCTTCAGCAAAATTCTCAGCTTCCTCGATCTTAGCCTGAATTTCATCTTCTGATAGCGAAGTCTGGGCCTCAATCTTAACAGATTGCTCTTTTCCTGTACCCATGTCCTTGGCGCTAACATTAACAATTCCATTAGCATCAATATCGAAGGTAACTTCAATTTGCGGCACACCACGAGGTGCGGCTGGTATTCCCATCAAAGTGAACTCACCAAGAGTTACATTGTCCTTCGCAAAATCTCTTTCTCCTTGAAGAACGTGAATTGTTACCGCTGGTTGATTATCAGTTGCGGTAGAATATATCTCAGACCTTCTAGCAGGAATCGTGGTATTTCTTTCAATCATTGTCGTCATAACGCCGCCAAGGGTTTCAATACCCAAAGTTAGCGGAGTAACATCGAGCAGCAATATGTCAGATACTCCCTCATCACCAGAAATGATTCCAGCCTGTAAAGCCGCACCCATAGCAACTGCTTCATCTGGGTTGATTCCCTTGTAAGGTGCTTTACCTGCTTCTTTTTCTACAGCTTCTTGGACGGCTGGAACTCTTGTTGAGCCACCGACTAGAATCACCTTGTCAACATCGCCTTTCTTGACGCCAGAATCCTTCATTGCTTGCCTAGTAGGCTTCATTGTGTTCTCGATTAGTTTAGCAATCAAACTCTCGAATTTAGCCCTGGTAAGGGTAATATCCAAATGCTCTGGTTGGCCATCAACCATTGTGATGAATGGTAAATTAATTTGAGTTTGCTGAGTTCCGGATAATTCGATTTTTGCTTTTTCAGCAGCTTCTTTTAGCCTAGACATCGCCGTCAAATCCTTGGATAAGTCAATACCTGTATCTTTCTTGAATTCTTTCACCAACCAATCAATAACTTGGTCATCGAAATCATCCCCGCCCAGTTTGTTATTGCCCGCAGTAGCCTTCACCTCTATTTGTGGCTGACCATCTACTTGGTAAATTTCTAAAACAGAAACATCGAATGTACCGCCACCTAGGTCGTATACGAGGATGGTTTGGTCATCTTCCTTATCCACTCCGTATGCTAGGGCAGCAGCAGTGGGCTCGTTGATAATCCTTAACACATCTAAGCCAGCGATTCTTCCCGCATCCTTTGTTGCAGTCCTTTGAGCATCAGTGAAGTAAGCAGGGCATGTAATGACTGCTTGTTTGACTTCTGCACCAAGGTATGCTTCAGCATCCGCCTTCAACTTTTGAAGAATAAATGCTGATATTTCTTGAGGAGTGTAGTCTTTATCATCTATTTTTGTATTCCAATCAGTGCCCATATGCCGTTTTACTGACAACAGAGTTCTCTGTGCGTTAGTTACGGCTTGTCGCTTTGCAGTGACGCCGATTAAACGCTCACCACCATCTTTGGCAAATGCAACAACAGAGGGCGTCGTTCTGGCCCCTTCTGCATTGGCAATCACCACCGGTTCACCATTTTCAATCGTTGCTACACAGCTGTTTGTTGTTCCTAAATCTATACCTATTACTTTACTCATTTTTACACATCCATTTCAAAATATTGGAATTCCACCGTCATCTTCATCTTCATCTTCATCACTGAAATCTAAACTAATATCTGCAGAAGGGATTTCATCATCCCCATCTAGGGCAGAGCCCTGAGGAATCAATTTCAATGTGATATCTAATATGCCGTTATTCATCGACCAGCCAACTACTTCTTCACAAGGATGTGGCAATTTAATACGGGCCATCGGCTTGTCTTGCGCCTCTTTCATGATCTCCAGCATAACCCCTCCTTTGGAGAGGTTCATGCCCATCTGCATATCCTTAACAGCACCTTTCAAACTAAAGTCGACAATAATAGACATATTCCATCCATCTAGGTAGAAATCATCGCTAGGCAATTTTAGGATTTCGTCGCCGTCTTCCTCAATCACAGGAGTCTCAACTTCTACAGGAGCCGCATCGACTTGGATATCCATACCTAGGTTGCCAAGGATATCTTCCATAGACTGTCCAGATTGAAACATTTTAGCCAAATTAGACAAGTCAAAATTGAAATTCACATCACCCTTTGCCATCTTTTCAGCATCTAGGCCCATTTTATCAAACTGTGACTTAAACTGGCCCATTAAGGCCTTAATTTGCTGTTTACTCAGAGACATCCCCATATTTTTGAACATCTCAACCATCCGGTCTATCATCTGCTCTTCCCAGTCATCAGCGGCACTCATAAAATCACACTACTTAACCATCGGTTACATAGTGCCCAAAGAGTACACATATATCAACTTCACGAAAAAAATTGCCTAGCATCATGACCTTCTTCTAATTCGAATAACTCCAATTATCACCAATGCTATTACTGATAAGGTCAATATATTCGAGAAAATCATTGCTTTGGAAGATATTGCAACCCCATAGATTAACCACAAAGATAGCGATAATGCAACAATCATGAATGTCGGTAATGAGATTCCCTCATGCCGTTCATGTTTCCACACCTCGATTATTTGTGGGCCCCAAGCCAAAACCCCAATAATACCAGCCGCAACACCAATCGCTTCAATTACCAAAGAGGGCATTTAATCACCCACTTTTATTCCATTCTGCAGGCGGTTTTGAGAGTACGATTTTATCGATTCTGGCCCAGGGAATTTGTCTTGGCTTTGGCTCTCCAACCACGTGCATGTTGATGCAAGCACCTTGTGCTAGAGTGACATCAGCATTTTTCTTGCCGATTTTTATCGATGCTTTTGATGGCTGCTTATCAAATATAGCAAGCAATCCTCTTTTGTGCTTCGCGCTTCCAGTAACTTCGCATTCTCTTTGAGCAAAAATTGTATCAATATCTGAACCAAGGCCCAATTCAAAAACATCACCTTTGTTCATCAATCCACCATGAAAGTGAACCTCATCCCAGGTGTTGAACCCCTCTAAAGTTTCAATCAAGTCAAGATTTGGTTTACCCGGGTTGACTGCCTTGATGATGTCTAGAAAACCTTTCTCATTGACCATTTCTGCAGCTAGATCTTCTGGAATTCTCGGCCAATCTAGACGCTGATGAGTCATGGCAACAATAACTCGGACATCAGGTTCTTCATCGCTGGATAACCCTAATCTCCGTTGGTGTAATTCAGCTAGCAATCTCGCCTTTCTAGCAATTCTATCGGCAACTCCATCATGACTATGCTCATCGCCATTCTTTCGCTTTTGGATAAAATGATGCTCTTTGTTAATTCTAAAGGAGCCAGCCCAATGTTTTTGTTCTACTATTAATATAGAATTACCACCGATAATCACCATATCGATTTCCCGCCGACCTCCTTCGGGGTCAGGAATCCTCACAGATTCGTAAATTTTCCAACCATTATCACGGCCAGCGGCTCTAGATAGTTTTGCCAAACGCATTTCAGCCAAGTCGCCGGCTCGATGGATATCATCGGGAGGGTATTTCTTGCGCCTCTCCAGTAACCATGTTAAGCGCTTTAGAAAACTCATGAAGACACCTTACAACAATTCAGCAACACTATTCACAATAATATGCGGGCGTTGTTCTGCCCCGTCTTCTAATTGATTGACATCAGCCATTGTTGCTTCCCCAGATAGTACAAGGACTCCAACGCACCCTGCACGATTAGCCATTGCAATATCAGTGTAAAGCCGGTCACCAACCATTGCACACCGTTCTGGTTGCAATCCTAATTCCTCAATCTTGTGTAATATCATACCCGCATTTGGTTTTCCTGTAATATGTTCAGGGTCTTTTCCAGTAGTCACCTTGAACATTGCAAGATAAGCACCAACATCGGGTAATCCACCTTCGGGTGATGGGCAGACCATGTCTGGATGGCTAGCCACTAACGGGACCCCCGCATGAAGGAAAATACTCGCTTGAGATATCTTGTCGTAGGATATTTCAGTGTCATATCCAAGCACGACATATTGCGGATTTGAACTATTTGTTGTAATACCTTCTTGTTCTAACATTTCCCTCATGCCCTCAGTCCCAACCAACCAAGTTTGGGAAACGTTAGCATTTTTCAGCCATGATAACAGGTCGTGGGTCGAGAGTAAGACATCCTCTTTGGTTGCCGGGATTCCAAAATCCTCTAATTTTTTCAAATACTGGCTTACTGACTTACTAGAATTATTGGATAAGAAAAATCGTTTAATATCCTTATCTTGGCACCTGTTGAGAAAATCTAGTGCCCCGGGGATGAGTTCGCCACCAAGGTAAATTGTGCCATCAAGGTCGAGAAACACCGCATCAATTTCAGATAGGCTTGCATCCATTTAATCACCTAAAACATTAGTGTTTTGAACATGAACCAAGGCGAATGTAGATTTTCTTGAGCCTCTTTTGAAGCGATCATTTCAGTCATCATTTCTTGGATTACCGGCTTCTTACTAGCCTTGCCGACGAACCAATTTAGCAACCACTTTTTCCTACTTAATTTTTGCATACGATAGGAATTGGTTAATTCTGGACCTAACATAGCCCACATTTCCTCTTGATATTGTTCAGGTGATTTACCTGCTAGTATGTGGTTGGCCGCTAACTCTCCGGTAACAAGCGCATTTCCTACTCCTTCACCAGAAAACGGATCGACAAGAGAAGCAGAATCACCAACTAAACGAATTCCATTCATGCTTGCTCGGCGAGGCTGATTTTTCTCTTTCTTTCTAGGCGACCCAAACGGCAGTTGCCATCCTTTCCCACTACCTTTTATCATTTCAGAATTAGCAAAACGCTCTTTGAAAATAGGATGGTTCTCAATAACATCTTTTTGTAATGCTTTGAGCTTCTTTTTCTCTTTCTTCAACAGATTAATTACCATTCCTACCCCAACATTCACGACATCTTCAGAGACGGGGAAAATCCAGAAGTAACCTGGAATAATTGAATCAACAAAATGGATTTCAATGTCCCCAACTCCGCCTGAACAACCCTCAACATTACGCCAATATTCTCGGTATCCACCGCAATAGTGAGTGTTGTCGACCATTTCTTCGGAAAATGATTCTTTGACAACAGCCTTAGCTACAGGGCATTGATACCCAGCAGCACCAACAATCTCCTTGGAAAAGTAAGTTCGCTGCTCGCCCCCTCTTCCGCCAATAGTAACTGTAACGCCATGTGCATGACGCATGTTTCCTGTACCTAATCCGGGGTCATCTCCACCATTCCCGTCGTCGAATAAAACATCTTTTACCGCACAATCTTGAATCACCATACCACCACTTTCTCTAACAAGGTGTTGACATCTATCGAATAATAAGTGGTCAAATTGTATCCTTGGCAATGCATATCCTGCTTCTAATCTTTGAACATCTTCTTCTGGCAAGGCGACTCTGACAGTATTTCCTTTAGGTGAGGAAAACTTGATTCCAGTCACCCTAAAATGCGGGCTATTTTCCAAGGCTTCTTTAACTCCTAATGCCTTTACATGACTCAATGATTTGCCACCAACAGCATCGCCACAAATCTTGTCGCGCGGCCAAACCCCTTTCTCTAGTAACAGCACTGATTTACCTGCCATTGCTAGATATCCAGCGGCCGCCGAGCCACCCGGTCCACCACCAACAACTATCGCGTCAAATGTGCTATTGTCACTAGGAACTTCTCCCGTAGCGATGGGTAACTCCCATGAATTGGTTGTCTGAGCCATAGTATCACGAACAGCAAGCACCCTTTGAGGCTTATCTTTCAATTAGTAATTAATTAGAGTTTTAACCATCACTATAATGCACCCGAAATTGTTGGGAATATTATGTCCGAAGCCCAAACCACAGCGGTATTGGACAACTTGGAACTGAATGCAACACCAGAACAACGTAAGATTGCTATTTTTGCCTTACTTGCAGTAACTTTAGTTTGGGGAGCAACTTTTATTTGGATGAAACAAGCATTGGATTCTCTAGATGCTGAAAAGTCCTCTCTGGGCACTAACGGAGTTGTTGCAGTCTTAGTATTTGCACGATTTGCGATTGCTGCATTGATGATGTTATTATTTTTTAAGAAAGCTAGGCAATCACTTTCTGACAGGCAAATTTGGCAAGATGGCATCGTGCTCGGAATTCTAATGTTTGTAGCCTATTTGTCACAAATGATTGGTTTAGACAACATAGATCCATCAGTTTCAGCATTTTTAACATCGCTTTATGTAGTTTTTACTGCCTTGATTTCCTCAGCATACAATCTAAAACCTCCTACTAAGATAATGATAATCGGTGTCTCATTGGCTACCTTTGGTGCAGGGTTTATCCAAGGGCCGCCGCATCTGACTTGGGGGATGGCTGAATTCATCACCGTATTTTGTGCCCTTATCTTTGCTCTTCATATTTTATTTACTCAACATATAACTTCTAGAAGAGACCCAATTGGCGTATCTACAACGTCATTTATTATCGTCTCACTTTGTTCTGCCGTCACAGTATTTGTGCTTGGAGACGGAACAAATAGCGAACAGTGGAATCTGATATTTTCCGACGGAGTAATCATTCCTGTACTACTACTGGGAGTAGGCGGCTCGTTCTTCTGTCTGTTATTCTTAAACCTCTATCAACGCTACTTACACCCGATTCAAGCAGCGATAATCTACGCTTTAGAACCAGTCTGGGCCACTATGTACGGCCTGGGTATTGACATGGTAGATTGGAGCATATGGATATTAGTTGGCGGAGGTTCACTATTCATTGGCAATATCATTGTTGAGTTCTTTTCTGGCGATGAAGAAATCTCAGAATAATAGGATTTTTCCATCGCATCGTTCAAAGTCTACCTAGTAGTGGCTTGGCTGAGGGAACAAATTGTCAGAAGATTCACAACCAAAATTAACCGGATTTGGCAGTAAGGCAGTACACTCAGGAACCAATCACGTTGGCGATGCAGTCAACACTCCGATTTTCCAATCTTCAACCTACAAATTAACCGATGAGAGATACGCAGGATGGGCTGCAGGGGCACATCATGCGCTATTATACACAAGAATCACATCGGTCAACGCAGAAGCAGTAATCAAAAAAATATGCTCACTAGAAGGCGCTGAGGATGGAGAAGTTTTCTCCTCAGGCATGGCAGCAATATCTTCCACTCTAATGGCCCTCCTGTCTTCTGGAGACCATGTAGTGGCATCAGCTGACGTATATGGTGGAACTTATGGACTAATGACTGAGGAATTTCCTAGATTTGGTATTGAAGTAACCATGGCCGACATGACCGATGTTAGTTCATATGAGGCGGCAATTCAAGCCAATACCAAGGTGCTGTACATTGAAACACTAACCAATCCCGTGTTGAAGGTCTGTGATGTTGAAGCAATGGCTAAATTAGCAAAGAAACACGGCCTAATTTGTATAATCGACAACACTTTCACATCCCCGTGGGGGTGTCAACCATTGGCTCTTGGTGCAGATTTGGTAATACATTCTACGACCAAGTATTTGGGCGGACATTCAGATATTATTGGTGGCGCAGTGGTTGGGTCGCGCGAACACATAGAGAACATATTCCACCGAAAGGTGCATTTTGGCGGCAGTGCAGACCCAAATTCCTGTTTCTTGTTGGAGCGCGGGATGAGGACACTGCATGTTCGAATGCCAAAAATATGCGATAATGCGGCAGAATTAGCCAAGCGCTTGGAAAACCATTCAATGATTGAGAGAGTAAACCATCCAACTTTAGAGTCTCATCCTCAATACGAAGTTGCGCAAAGAATTATGCCAAGAGGTACTGGAATGATTGGTTTTGTGGTCAAAGGCGGCGATGATGCGGCATTGGCATTCATGCGTGGACTGAAGATGATTTACGAGGCAACCAGTCTTGGAGGAGTAGAATCACTTGTTGAATGTCCATTCAATTCTAGCCATATGATGATTCCAGAAGACGTACGTTATGCAGCAGGATTAGTTCCTGGATATGTAAGAATGAGTATCGGAATTGAAGATATCGAAGATCTTTGGGCAGATATTGAGCGCGGTTTCGCTAAAGTCTGATTTCAAGCTTCACCGGTTTCAGTTCTAAGTAAGGCTAAACTTTCAAACCATTCGTCGGTGAGATTGGCTAATTCTGTTTCATCGCATTTCAACAATAAAGCCCCACATTCGAGTAGTTTCTTTGTTGATTGCATCCACGCACCAGCTTTATTTCGAGCATCAGAATCAAAATGCCACTCCTGTCCAGAGGACCTATCTGCAGCCAATAACCATGCCCATGCTGCTGCGGCAACATCGATAGAAGAATGTCTAGATGTTGCTACACGTTCTGCTTTACCAAATCCTTCGAGCAGACCGATTCGGATAAGGTCGATGATGTATCCACTTGAACCACCCAATTCACCTGATTTTGTTGGTATTCGGGCAGATAACTTGGCACTTTCGCGCGCAGAATCCAGGCTCTTGAGGAATTTACCGAATGGCTTTGGTTTGGTGTTTTGCTTGTCCCAAATATCTTCAGCCTCACCTCCCTCAATGCCAATTTTTCCAAGAGCTGCAAGCCCATAATCTTCCCACAGAACTCCAAGAACATCGCCACAACTTGCCCCGTCAAGAATTTCCAATGTTGGGGTTTTTCGCTCAGAAGTTTCACCCCTAGTGTTAATCCTCATACCGATGTCATCCTCAAAACCACTTTCATAGCAAACCATCAAAATATGGGCTGCAAGGTCTTGTTCGTCTTTTGATCCAGCAACATCATTCAACGACTCTCTAACTTCATCAAAATCCTCGCCAGAAATCCAATTTGAATTAACAATTAGCCCACTCTCGATAGAGTCGATAACCGAGCGCTTGATGGCCTGAGCAACCAATCCTTCATTCATTACTAGGCCTTGCCAAGCATCGAGTATTTTGTCCACTCCTTCACCCGCTTCACTTGGTAAATCAGTATCGATAGGCCACCCAGAAGGTTTCCAAGATGCATCGATATCAACAATGGAGGGCAAGAATGGTGGCAGCATTGACAAGGCAAGGTGCTGGATAAACGAGGTATCTTTCTTATCCCCAACTTTTAGTGATTCAAAACCGATTACAACCATTGACCCATTTTTGAAGGTGAATTTGAGGTAGCCATCATCCACTTCATTAGATAATACGGAATCCAATTCTACATCTTCAGTAAGCCATATTTTAGCACCATCATGTTCAGCATTTTTGAATTTGAAGCGAGACCGTGACATGACATCTTCAATCCATTGTTCTGGTGGCGACGGGTCGGGTCCAGTGCACACAAAACCACCCTTCCACGAGAAGAAGTACATCCCACGTTTAGCGTGCTCTTCCCACGGCAACATTCTCAAAGTAACATTAGAATAATTCTGTAAACCAGCAAGATAGCCTTGCTTTCCATCACCTCTTCGCACAAACGATGCTGAGCCAAAGGATGCGGAAGAGAATTTCCCCACTGTGGTAAAATCTTCATCATGACAAGCGTGTATAGACCCAGCAAATGCTTTTGCCACAGGGTCTCCTCGCTTAGCCATCATACGCTTTGATAGCCATTTAGTGTCGTATTTTTTCTTGATAATTTTATCTAATTCCTTCAAAGTTTTGGTAACGGGGTCAGTCCTGCCCCAGCGCATTTTACCCTTCCACAACATCTCTGGCAGATGTGAATATGGATTGTCGAGTAGCCGACCTAAGTCTTTCTTCAACTTCTTTGCAGTGGCTTCATTAGCATGTTTTGTCCCCCGAAGGCGCACTCTTTGCCGTTTTTGTCCGGGGAATTCTACTTGTGCTGGTTTAGCCATATACTCCCCTCAACTGTTCCAATAGCAGGTATGGTTTGAGTTCTTCGTTTACAATGACATGAGTATTTGTTCTAACGGCATGATTCATTTTGTTGAAAGTTTTCGGATACACATGGTCGAGGCAATATTGCTAGGTATTGCTCAAGATGGCGGCAGACCTCAAGCAGGCTGCAATAAGTCATGTTGTACTGGACTTTCAGCAGACCAAACGAGTTATCCAACTTCTCTGGGAATAATATCGCAAAGCGAAGTTCATCTAATCGATGTAACAAGAAATTTGGCAAACCAATTACAGTTCATGGATGGCAAATTACCAACCCATGTCTGGCTTACTCATGCACACTTTGGCCACGTTGATGGTTTAGGGCAGTTCGGCAGAGAGACAATCAACGCAAAAGGTTTGAAATTACATACTTCAAAATCGCTGCACACACTTCTCAATAACACTCCCCAGTGGAAATTAATGTTAGACCAAGGGGTGTTTTCAGTTAATGAGATAGTTAGTAAAACAGCATTAACCCAAGAGGGTTTTTCCATTACCCCAATACTTGTTCCACATCGTGCAGAACTTTCAGATATGCATGCGTTTGTAATCAAAGGACCAAACAAGTCCCTACTATATCTCCCAGACCACGATACGTGGCATGAAACCCTTGAGTTACACCAATGTAATGACCTTAGAGAATGGTTTAGCCAACTAAATATCGACATCGCTTTGATCGATGGTACATTTTGGTCTGCTGATGAATTAGCGGGCCGTAATCAAGACAATGTCCCTCATCCACCAATTACCCAGACCCTTGACATGCTCGGTTTCAAGCGACAAGGCGACCCGGAGGTCATTTTCATTCATTTAAATCATACCAACCCAGTTTACGATGAGTGGGGCGAAGAACATACCCAAGTTGTTGAAATGGGTTGGAAAATAGGGAAACAAGGTATGAAATT
>QXXX01000022.1:0-1440 GCA_009887195.1 Candidatus Poseidoniales archaeon
TCAGTTAACCCCCCATTTTGCTCTAACTTCTGTGGCTAGAAGACCAGGGTCGTCGTCATCTAATTCAGCATGATCAGCAAGTATCATCGCACCTTGTTCATCAACAATAGTACGCCCGTTAGCTTTTACAACCCTACCTAGCATCATATCTCTTAGTGATTGAACAAATTCCATTTTTCCTTCAGATTCTATTTTCTGCGCCATAGTGTCTTCATCTAGACCAGTAAGTTTGATGGAGGCTGCTTTATTTATCAATAATGATGCAGTATCTTCACCATTATCTATTACCAACCTCAATCTAACATCCTGTTGAGATTCTGAGGAACCACACGATGCACATTCTCCATCGCGAAGTACTCTTCGGCACTCTACACAACGCAGGATTATTCCAGAATCGTCTCTAACGCTAACTATTGTTCCTTTAGTAGTGATCCCTACTCTACTGGATGACTTGGTTAATTCTGTCAATTCCACTTCGACAACATGGTCTTCAAGATTAATCGACTCATCCCAAGGCGGAGTGTCTAGAAATTCTACTTGTTTTGCAGTATCCACTGTTATGTCAGGAATACCCTGCCAAGCTCTTACCCGCACACCTGACAACTTAACTGTCAAGGGCAATTTATTTGCCTCGATAGGTAGTTCCTCCCATGCACTCATTCGGCATCTTCCGGTCAAATCTGCAATTTGACCTGACCAAAGGTGTTTTTCGACTCCATCTTTGGTAAAAGACCGCTTTTCCCATTCGGTGATTTGAACAATAATTTCGACATCTCTTGAGCCATCTGTAAGTTGGGACACTGTTTTCATATTTTGGCTGGTTAATTTTTCTGTATCTGCAAAATTTGCGTCATGAAATGGTTCTATCTTAGTTGTCCTACCAAAATTCAGTTCTGGAGTTTCTCTAAATGTTCTAACCTGTGCCCCATCTATTTTGATCAAACTACCAATCTCATGCGCAAATGGCTCCCATGAAAGAAAACCAATAGTGCCAGATTCATCGGCAATTCTGCCCCTAACTACATCCAGCGATCCTGAACCATCTTTACGGTGAATTTGGTCTTCCCTTGATGAAAGTACCCTACCAACAACACAGATATAGCCGTCCTTTGGAATGCTGCTAATGTCTATTGGATCACCTGGAGCATTGACTGGTCTTGTGCCCTCTCGCAAAATGGCAATTCTCGCACCTTGATTTATGTTTAGGGACATTTTTCCTTGATATTCATTGACTGAGGCACCTTCAATTCTTACTACAGAACCTGGAGTTATGTTTGAAGTTGGGCCCCAATCTTTGTATTCCCAGCGAATTCTTTCAGAGCCATCATCCCATGGATTATCTTCAATCAATCCAAAGGCAATTTTCTTCTCTTCACCTCTTATCATTTGCTCTCTTACATTGTGAGAGATAATTTCAACCTCAATCTCTACATCCCTGTC
>QXXX01000022.1:1450-21249 GCA_009887195.1 Candidatus Poseidoniales archaeon
CCTGTCAGCACCTGAAAGTTCAGAAAGTGACTTCACTTTCTTAGTATTTCTAGGGGAGTTATTGGTGTCATTAGATTTTGAAGTCGTTTGTTTTTCTCCTTGAAATCTTCTAACTATTGACCTTAGAGCATCCTGAGGCGGAATATAGAATTCTTCTTCATATTTTTTGAATGATGCCTTCACTTCATCAATATCAGCATCAGGGCATTCAGATAACACAGCCTTGATGTGTGATTCATATTTGTCATCTGACATGTGAAACACCTGTACAAATAATATTCAGTTTGCCGTTTCCATAATTTGGAACGGATGCGGGCTTCTGTGCGGTTTGGTTTAGACAATACACTCCCTTTTCCTCCAGTATTATTACACCAGAGTCGGCGGAACATAAATTATCCCATTGAAAAATCAACTAAACGGGATTAACTCTTATTCCTTTAGTCAATAATACATTTGGCACATACATGGTACCAGATGAGTAGGACCCTTGGGGCCTTACATCATCGCCAAGGAATACCCCTCCCTGTAATGCATTAGCCATATTACCTGATACTCCGGCTTGTTTAACAGCACCAATTATTTCACCATTTTCTACACGCAATATTGAGCTAGAAGTTACAGAAAAGTCTCCGCTAGTAGGGTTAGCCGTGTGAGCTCCCATTACGCTATTTATTACGAATCCGTCACCCATCACTTCAATCATTGATTCAAAACTGTGAGATTTTTTTGATGAGGTCAAAAACAGGTTACTACAACCAGAAACAGGTGGAGATTGGTGACCTGACCTTATTGCAGACCCAGTTGTATGGGCAGATTCAATCCGTCCCTCAGAGATTTGCTGTGCCGAGTCTCTAGTCGACCACAAGGAACTGGTTAACTTGCCGTCTTTGATTAACACATTACGCCTCGAAGGCACCCCCTCATCATCTCTTGACCCAGATGATTTACCTGATTCAACTGTTGCATCGTCAATTATCGACAGATCTGAACTAAGCACATTTTCTGACATCTTTCCAGACCAAAAGGATTCATTGCGCACTAATTTTTCTCCTTTAATTGCGGTAGGAACTACGACTGAAAATAACGGAGAAAACCCTTCACTAGTCATTAGTATCGGTGAATCATCTTCCAAGGGATCAACCTTGATTGGATCCCTAGTTAGTTGAGCCCATTCTACCGCTCTCTCAATACATTGAGGCACATTTGGAAGTTTACTTTTTGCAGATTTGCTTTGCCATGAACTAGTCAATTGACCATTTTCTTCTATAGAGACTTGTACACCTACGCCATGCGAGGTTGTTAAACCTCCTGATTCAATACCTTCACTAGTAAGTATAGATGCAGCATTGGCACTAACTCCAATTCCACCTCCTGTAACAACAGCTCGTGTATCTAAAGAAGAGACCTCTGAAATTATGGCATCTGCTTGGTTCAACAAATATTCAGAGTCTAAATCAATAATCGATTTATCAAATAATCCTGCGACTTTTTTGGCACTTTGCTCTGATGGAAGTACAAATCCGTCTATTGATGGTGACATTCGTGCAATTGAAATCGCACTACTAATTGCTTCATCGGCTGATTTGACATCAACAAGATAAGCAAAACCAAATTTACCATCTTCTAGTACTCGTACTCCATATCCACCTTCACCTCCACCACCGGCGAGAGAGATCTTTCCGCCCTCAATATCAATTTGGTGACCATATGACTGACTAGCAACTACTTCCCATTGGCTGATGCCTAGTTGATTGCACCTTGACCCGATTGTTCGACAACCTTCTTGAAGTCGGTCTAATGCACCATCTGGTAACAAGTTCATCCCACCAAAGCTTCACTTATTCGCATTATTGGACCGCCATCGCCAACCGGAACAGTTTGCCCTTTACCACAAAAACCCGGAGCAGCCAATCTAGACTCTTTGGTAAGTCCGTCAACATCTTTCAAAATCTGTAGGGTAAGTCCGCTGACACTTACATCTTTCAGTGGAGTGGTTATTTCCCCATTTTCAATCAACCATGCTTCTTGTGCAGCAAATTGGAATGACCCTCTGCCAGTATCTACTTGTCCGCCACGAGACCCACAAGCATAAACTCCATACTCCACATCATCAACTAAATCATCTAAGTCGTTATGCGTACCACCGTGAATTAGTGTGTTTGACATTCTAACTAAAGGATGATGTAAGCCATCTTGTGCTCGAGCACCAGCATTAGGTTTGATGCCGAAATGTTCCGCTGTTTCCCGGTGATTGAGATATTCTGTTAGAACTCCATTTTTTATCAAGCATTTTTCTACAGTATCAAGTCCCTCGTCATCAATTGGATGGGCTCCATAGCCTGTGCGGATAGTTGGATCGTCAATAACCGTCACTAGGTCACTGCCTATTTTATGACCTAATTTACCATCTAGGCATGAATCTCCAGCTGCTACCAAATCTGCTTCGCATGGGTGACCTAATGCTTCGTGAATGTACACTCCGGTTAAATCACGATCTGCGATAAGTGGCATTTTTCCTGATGGTGCTCTTTGGGCTTTTAGTAATCTAAGAGCAGATATTCTGGCATTTTCTCCAAGTGCATCAACATCGCAAGATTCAATCAATTCTAATCCTCCCTCACCGCCAAATCTAGTTCGATATGAAACAACATTTCCGCCATCTCTGGCGGTCACCATACCATTGATCAAGGACCTTTGAAAACTCCAAGTTCTATTCATGCCTTCACTGCTCAAAAATTCAGTATGAATGTTTTCATCATGCCAACCACAAGTGACTGAAACGATATTTTCATGTTCTGAAGCAGATGAAGTCATTAGTTTCATATGTTCAAGACGTTGAGATAATTCAGTATTTCTCACATCTTTTTTCGGCACCCAATGTATACTGTCTTCAATTATCGGCACCTCTGCTAGTTTGATTGGTCTGTCTTTGGCAGACCTTCTTGCAGCAACAGATTGTGCTAGTTTCAAAGTAGGTGACATTTGTTCCTGCAACGATGAGATGTCAGTAGTTGAATGAACTCCCCAGGCACCGTCTGCCAAAACCCTAATTGTGGCGCCAATTTCTTGACCTGGAATTGCCCTTTCCAATTTGCCATCGCGCATGGCCACGGAATAATCAGTCAAAGCAACTAATCTAACTTCTGCATATGTAGCGCCGTTACTAGTTACCAAGTCTAAACTTTTGTTGATTTTATCTACATCGAGATATCTATTGCCGTTTCCGGAGACTATTGAATCAGGAGTCTTAGCGAGCACCATAAACATCCCAACAAGCGGTGGTGTTTGAATACTTCTTTCAAATGACTCAAGAGTTTAGGTCTGCAGAGATAATATGTCCAATTATTGAATCTGTTAAATTTAATTTGGATTCCGGTAACGAGATGCCCATTTTTTCGAGACCTTTTAGGTCGATTTCAGGCTTGCC
Source organism: Candidatus Poseidoniales archaeon (assembly GCA_009887195.1). Taxonomy (GTDB): domain Archaea; phylum Thermoplasmatota; class Poseidoniia; order Poseidoniales; family Poseidoniaceae; genus MGIIa-L1. Next base: position 4,878 of record QXXX01000022.1, read on the forward strand.
TGCTATGATTTTTAGGTCTAGCGTTTGTACTAAAGCTTGTACTCCTATGTTGAATTGATCTATAGAAAAGGATGGAATTATTTCATCTAAATCCACTATATGTTTTGGTAAAAATACCAGCCAAGCAGTATCGTCATGGTGTTTAATTCCTACTTTTTTGAAGGCATCAGAGACATGATGAGTTCCGGCAATATATCGCAAAAATTCTGCATCTAATGACCTTGCAAGTGCCTTATTATTGGAAAATGCTCGTTTTGCTAAAAGCCAAGCAGTCCACAATTGCTGTTGGCCTTGGGCAGCATAATACGACATTAGTAACCAACTTTCATCATCTCTCTGCTTGATAAAATCTCCAATAAGATTACTGCTTTGATTAGAGATATCCAACTTTACACAAGGGAATTCTGGCATCTCCATAGCAAAGGGTAGATGAATTGGCTTTTCAATAATGCGCTCAAATCTCATCATCTAAAGGGATGTCATCAAGACGAACCTTCTTCTTCTTTTGTTTTGAAGGCTCGATGACTTTAACCACTTCAAGCATTATCTTATCCAGTAATTGGGGACCCCACCCACGTATTTTTAAAATTTGATCAATTTGTTTTTTGGTCATATTTGCAACATCATAAGGTGTTCTGATGTTGATTTTTGATAACTCACGTGCCCTAAATCTACCGACATTTGGAATATTTACTAAGGTGAGTAAATCTTCTTTGCAGCCATGTCTAACCCTCAACCTTAAAACATCTAATTGTTTAATCAACTCAGCAATTTGCGGCATATGTTCATCAGAAAACACGTCATCAGACAAAATTATTTCCCTAGAGGAGTGAATAAGCCAAGCCATGATATCCACTCGATAGTTAATATCACCCGGGTTGACATCCAAATCTTTCTCTATAGAACGTATGTTATCTTCGTCACACCACATTTCAACCATCCAGGCTGATTTAACATTTGAGAGCAGCATCTCATCATAACTAGAGTCGGATAATAATTCGTCTTCTACGGAATTAGTTTTTATCCATAGTTTAGAATTAGGTTCCATTTCTGAATTTTTGGCCCACAAGGAAGTGAAATCTGGGGTTGAGGTCGCCAGATGTAACAGTCCAAAATTGGTCACCGGAGCAATATTCTTTACAATTCTTCTTATGGCTCTTCTAAGACCTGTTCTGATGATAGATGCGGATAATGGATCAAGATAGAGTTGAGTTATTCTCTCACCCATCATCGTAGCCTCATATTTCATACCTGAAAATTCATCCAATTCATTTGAATGCCATGCTCCTACTGAGGTTAATTCGGATGCCAAATTAAAGCCTAATGCAGGTTTATTATGGGCAGTGAATTTGTTAGTGTCACTGGACCTAGTCTCGTTGTTCAACTCCACGCCATGAGTAGATTTCGCAACCATCGCCCAGGCAGGTACATTATCATCCCAATCATCAGAATCTACGATTTTATCTGCACGTGCTTCAGAATACGATCTATCAACACCAATTTTCCTAATAAACCGTTCCTCAGTTAACCACGTAAGAGTTTGATCAATCTTCTCTTTTAGGATATGTTTTGGGGTTGAAAAACCAAGGAATGTTGCAGACAAGAAGTCTCCTATCTCACCCCTGTGCTGTATTCCACCTGTCGATATAATTGAAAGAATATGGGTGCGCAACGCAGGCTCCCCTGCTAGCTTGGAATTTATTGGCTCTACGTCTCCAAAAAAGTATTTTTCACTAACCATATCTGCCACTTCCCAGCCATCGGTACCTTTGCATAGAACCCAAGCTTCACCAAAATCATCATATTTCGGCCTACCTGCTCTGCCTAACATTTGTCTAACCTCCATAACAGGCAAAGGCCGACTCATTCCATCATCCCATCTTTTGATATCCCTTACCAGTACCCTTCTTGCTGGAAGGTTTACCCCGGCAGCCAAGGTAGGAGTCGCAGATAAACAAGTCAAAATACCTTCTTTGAAGGCATTTTCAACCACTTTCCTTTGATTGTGAGTTAAGCCAGCATGGTGAAATGCAGTACCACCTCGAATACATTGCACTAGTTTCTCTCCCATTGCCGATTGGCGACCACCCTCTATAGAAGAGGCTACATCATTTAATCTTGCCATTCTTTCTGTATCTTGTGCCGAAAGTTTTTTCGACACTCTCTTAGCCAATTTTACCGCCTCAGATTCAGCACTTTTCCTTGTACCAACGAAGATTAGTAACTGGCCACCAGAATCTATTGAATCATTCAAAACTACCCATGTTGGTTGAGATTTTGGACCTTCCAAATCCCTGGGAGGGTTGAGTAAATCTGCATTATCTGATAAATTGGACGATTGCACCATCCTAGGCTCCAAATGCAGATCGTGAAATGTGCTATATTCTAAAGCAACAGGACGCCAATCAGAAATTATCAATTCTGCATCAAGCCAATTAGCAAGTTGCTCACAATTTCCAACCGTAGCCGAAAGGGCAATGATTTGAGCATTGGGCCTCAAGTAACGCAGTTTTGTCAGGTTAATTTCCAAAGTAGGACCTCTAGTTGCATCATTTAACAGATGAAATTCATCTGATATTATAATCGAAACGTTTGCCATAGACTCTGAACGATTTCTAATTATTGAATCTAATTTTTCAGAAGTGCATACAAGTATATCACATTCATCAATCTTTTTTGCTTCCGATGACGAATCACCAATTCCAAGACCAATGGACAAATTCAATGCTTTGCCAAGCGCCTTGAAATCATCAAATTTCTCTGAAGCTAACGCTTTGAGAGGTACAATGTAGATGGCTTTTGAACCAATATCTTCGAGTAGCAGTTTACGGAGTATTGCGATATAAGCAATTAGCGACTTACCGCTTGCAGTTGGTATGGCGATTAAGGCACTACGGTTGGAAAAGATTGCCTCCATAGATTGCGCTTGAGGCGGATGTAGATTGTTAATGCCCCATTCTTCTATGAAGAATTTCTTAGCCTTGTCGGGCAAAACTAAGTCATCTATCGACGCGACTTGGTCTGCCATGTGGCGACTGTGATGTCAATAGTCCAAAAGGACAACGCATGAAATTATAATTCCGACATCAATAAAACCCCCCGGTTACTGCATAACTAACATGAGCGACGATATGGATTCAATAATTGAAGAAAGATTATCTGTTTTTGATGATGAACCAGATCTAAATGATTGGGTTGAAGTAATGTGTGGAGCCGCTATGGCAGTTCTAGGTATTTTTCACTTAATCGAGCCTGGAGATTTAGTTGACCAGAGCATCATGCGATGGTTTGCCGCTGCGGTTGTTGCAGCTGGCGCAGTATGGGCTGGACACGGGCTAAAAGATATGGCTGTCAAAGAAGTTAGGCGCTCTATTGCGATATTAGACATGTCGGAGTCAATTGATTCATCGCCAAATCACGGTTTAATTAGAGATGTTTTGCTTAACCCTGAAGCGTATAAAGACTTCCTTTTGGAGGCTTATGAAACAGCATGGTCTGATGGGGTAATCACTGAAGAAGAACTCCAAGACTTGAAATCTTTCCAAGCTGCTTTGGGAATATCTGATGAAGATGCCGCACGAATGAACGTAGAGGCTGCAGTCAAATCTGCAGCAAAAGATGGTGAGATTTCCGACTCAGAAAAATCTACCATCAAGAAGGCTGCTGATGAAGCGGATATGGACGCTGAAGAAATGATTGAAAAGGCTGAACAGAAAGCCAAAAAAGGCAAAGGAAAGAAAAAGTAATCAAGTTTTAACATCGGTAAGAATAGTTGAACATTTACGGCACCTATATTTGCCTTTACTGGGTTTTTTCCGCGGGAAACTTTTGGAACACGTCAAACATTTCCACAACCATTTAGCAGATTTTCTCCGTAAAAACTCCGTAAAATCTGGACCAATCACACCTGCCTCAACTCCAGGCCAAGAATATTCTAAATGTCTAAATTCTGAATCATGGTTGAGGAATCCCAAAGCATGAATAAACTCATGATGCAGTACAAAAGCAGCATAAGCATTCCAATCTCCTGACAATAACTCTGGATGCAATTCTATTACTTCTACAAATTCTAGACCAAGTTGTTCTCTAGATTTACCTCTCTGCCATTTTGTTGCCCCATGGCGTTGTGTTGCGTTTCTCTTTAGAACTGCAAGTGGTATTTGATATAGTAAATCCAAATCAAAATTTTGCCATATTGCCATATCTTTCATTACTTCAATAACTATCACTCTTAATTTTGATAGTTGCTCTATTTGTAGTTTAGAGGGTTTGGCCATTAATTTAATTCCACCTATGATGTGCTGGATGACCTTCTTTAACTGCCACAAAGAGGCCTTCTCCCGTTGCACAAATTTTACCATTAGCCTCTAGTAATAACTCGACTTTTACTTTATTTCCATCTAGTTCCAAGATTTGACTAGTAACGATAAGTTTGCATCCTGTCGGAGTTGGCCTTCTCAATTTAACTGAATACGAGGCTGTCACTGTACAAGGTGGTTCTTCTAGAGAATTGTGATCCATAAGTGCTACTGCTGCAGTCCAATTACCATGACAATCCAGCAGTGTTCCAATAATTCCGCCATTTATCATGCCTGGAAATGCTTGGTGGAAGTCACTGGGCTCAAATTCCATCGTCAATCCATTATCAATTCTGTGACTAGAAATTCTTAGCCCTTGCTCATTTGCCGGGCCGCAACCAAAACAGATGGAATTTGGTGCGTAAGTTTGCTGAACTCCTAGGTCCGCCATGGACATACCAAGCATTAGACCTCCTTGTTTATTGCTACTATAGTTAAGCAGTACAATTCATTGATAATGACTGATTGGACCATTCATGGGCAGAGGCAAAAAGGTCAAGAAGACCAAGGTAAGAGTTGCCCATGAGTTGCCAAAACGTCGCAAAATGGCAATCCAAGAAGCGTTAGCAGCACATCAAACGGAGGACCGTCCTGAATGGGATCGTGGAGCAGAATGGAGCAACATCCGACTATTTCGTAAAATAGTCAAACCAGGAACAATAAGAACTATTCCAGTCCCGCTTCTTGAAGTCGATTTAGGCGACCCATGGCCAATACCTGTTACCGTAATACATGGAATAAGACCCGGGCCAACAATCACAGTACTAGGAGGCATTCACGGAGATGAATTAACTGGTGCTTCAGCCTGCACGCACCTTTTGTCAAATGCATTTACGGATATTGGTAAGTCACTAGATCCAAAACAAATGGCAGGAACTTTGAGAATAGTTCCAGTTGTCAATCTACCAGGATATCGAAGTAAGTCGAGATACTTTCCAGATGGTAGAGATTTAAACAGGAATTTCCCTGGAGATTTCAAAGGCTCTACAACAAAGCGGGTAGCTGCACAAGTATGGAAACACTTACTAAATGATAGTGACGCAATTATTGACTTGCATAGCGCAGCAAAGGGTCGGTCAAATATGCCGCAAATTAGAGTTGATTTAGCTCATGCTGGCTCGAACATACTAGCAAAAGCCTTCGGTATTGAAATCTTACTTGACTCCAAACCTCCAAAGGGGTCACTTAGAAAAGCAGCAAATGAACAAGATATACCAGCAATCACCTATGAGGGTGGCGGAGCAAATTTGATTGATAATACCACTGTAAAGGTAGCAATACATGGCGTCATGAACATACTTAGATCGTTAAGAATGGTGGCAGGAACTCCAAATAGACCAAGGTTTAGGATGCTTGCAAGCGGTTCAAAATGGCTTAGGGCTAGTGAGGGAGGCTTGCTCGATATGTTTGTGTCATCAGGATCTGTTATGAGAGAAGGAGAAGTTATCGCAACTATATCTGATCCAGCAACCCCAGGACTAACTGTTGATATTGTTGCCCCAGAGGATGGATTACTAGTTGGAGCTGCGACTAATCCATTTACCGCTTCTGGAATGCCTGTTGGGCACTTTTTACCCGTTGCTAAACACATATCATTGCTTGAACAGCAGATAGATAAAAATGGCTATTTCATTGTATGTGGTTCGGATGAAGAACCATCATGGAGAGATGAAGTTGATGTCGACGAAGTTGCAGTAGATGGAGAATGGAGTAGTGGAGGGGTTGATAGCGAATGGGTTAATTCCAATTCTAACCAAACTAATCCTGATACATACCGAGAATTTGAATAATCAATTATTCAAATATTGAGTTACTTCAGATTCAATTTCTGCATCAGTCATATTCCTACTTTGCTTTTTAGCAACCTCAAACATGTGCGCTACTAGTTCATCTGTCACTTCATAGCCGTTTTGTTCAAGCCACCAAACTATGTTTGAACGACCTGCCATGTGACCAATACGGATTACCTGCTTGAGGCCAAAATCACCGGCAGGCACACCAGAATAAACCCTGTCTGCAAGCCAATCGTCACCTTTGCGCATTGCTTTGATAACTGCTGAAGCATGGACACCGGTGCCAGTTTCAAAAGCATCGGTACCAAATATTGGATAATTTCGTGGCAGTGGGACTTCAATATACTCATTTGCTTTTCTAGTATATTCATCGAGTAAGGTCAAATCGTTGTCTATTACTCCCATTAATTTGAGATTTACTAGAGTTTGATCCATTGGCGCATTTCCAGCTCTCTCCCCTACGCCAAGAGCCGTTCCGTGAATTACATCTGCACCAGCCTCAACTGCAGCGATATTGTTAGCAACTCCAAGACCACGATCTTGGTGACCATGCCAATTAACCTCGATTTGATTTCTTTGATAACCGCCGTCTTTGATGACTTCTTCATCAATAAAATTCAGTAATTTCTTAACACCATTTGGAGTTACATGACCACAAGTATCACAAACACAAAGCCTTCTAACACCCAATTCCATGGCTCTTTGATAGATTGCTTTCACGTCTTCGGGCTTTGAACGTGTTGTGTCTTCGGTAACAAACATGACAGGAACTTCATTTTCTACTGCATAGGAGACTGCTTTTTCCATTGTGGAGATTAATTTCTCCATAGTCCATCCTTCGGTGTATTGCCTAATCGGGCTAGTACCTAAAAATGCAGAAGCTTGTATCTCCATCCCGTGCTTATGTTGCATCTCGACAAGCGGTTCAATGTCATGCATTAGTGTTCTAACCGCAGCACCAGGTCTAATTTGGTAATCATTATCAGAGATATGTGAAAGCATTGCACTAATGTGTTCTAGATGAAATGGTCCTGCTCCTGGAAGTCCTAAATCCACTTTTTGAATACCCAACCTTTCCATGTAAGAAAGTAGTTCAATCTTTTGTTCTATAGACGGATTTCTAGCGCTTGGGCTTTGTAATCCATCTCTCAATGTTTCGTCATCAAACCAAACATCGTGAGGGTGATTTGCTGGATTACGATTAATATCATAATCAATAACATTCCAATCATAAATTAATTTATTTGTATTCATGGGTATCACCTCTAGACACTCGGGTATGCCAACCACAGGCGTTATTCAATTTGAAGTCGTCGATTTATCAATCACTCTTCTTCATTAACAGTATCACCAGATTGTTCTGAGTCAAAATCATCTTCATCTTCAATTAAATCAGCAGGTAATCTAGCGACAAAAATAATTTCATCGGTAAATCCAGATTTACCCTTATTCCTCAACTCCATAATCCTGGTTCCTTTAGATTTCTTAGATTTGGTCTCTTTAGTTTGATTTGCCCGAAGTCTGATCATCATACCTTTCTTGGTTAATACAAACAGATTATCTTCTAGGTCAGGAATATGTCTAGCAGCAATGATTTCATCATTCTCATCCTTGTTGATGTTCATGGTAAATGCTCCTTTTGCCCCAGGATTAGTCTTCCTGTAGCCATCGTTACGCTCCATTAACTCGCCAGTGTCTTTATCCACTTTCTGAACCCCATCAGCGTCTAAGTATGGTATTTTCTCTGCTGTACCAAGTCGACTTCGCTTAGCCATTCCATACTTTGAAATTGTCAAGATTTGCGTTTCGGTATTATCTGTTGCGATCATACCAACAACGTGTCCTCCATCTGCACCTTTCCTGGTACCTGTTTTGATACCATAAACACCGGCTGAAACTCTTCCGGATGCCCTTATTTTACTGCAAGCAAATCTACTTGCAAATCCAGTACTAGAAATCATGACGATATCTGAATTGTCAGTACCGCACCTAACGTTGACTAAACTGTCCCCGTCTAGTTTGAATCTCAGAGCATATTTCCCATTGCGATTGATTTTAACATATTCTTCTAATCGAGTTTTCTTTATCAAGCCCAATCTAGTAGCAAATAGTAGATAGTTACCTTCTGCGTTTTCCAACTGCTCTCTTGAGATAGGAAGGATTGTCACTATGTTTTCATCATCTCTGAGGCTTTCTAATAAATTCCTAATATGGCCACCTCTAGAATGTCTACTACCAAGAGGGGTTTCCCAGGCTTTTAGACCATAAACACGACCTTGGTCGGTAAAGATTAGTAATCTGTCCTTACTGAAACATGTAATGATTAGTTGTGGTGTATCTTCAGCTTTGGTAGCAACTCCCTTGAGACCTTTGCCACCCCTATTTTGAACTCTAAATGATTCGACTGGTAAATGTCTAATATAATTGTCCTCACTAAGAGTAATAGCAATAGCTCGTTCTTCAATTAAATCTTCTCGGTCCATTGAAAGTGGCATTGGGTCGATGTAAGAACGCCTCTCATCACCATGCTTCTCAACCATTTCATTGAGTTCACTTAGTAATATGTCCAATCTTCGAAGCCTAGAAGAAATAATATCACTGAGATCGGCTATCTTGAGTTGTAACTCAGAATACTCATTCTGTACTTTTTCTACATCAAGTCTGCTCAATTGATAGAGTCTTCTCTCAGCTATTGCTTTGGCTTGTGCTTCACTAAAATCAAACCTTTCTATGCCACTCATTATTTCGTCGCCTCGCAAAATAGTCTCAAATTGTTCACGGCTAGCACTTGCCTTTCCTACCGTAATAACATCATCAATTCTATCTTGTGCTTTGACTAGACCTTCTAAAATATGAGCTCTAGATTCTGCTTTTTCTAATTCATAAATAGCGCGTCGCTCAATTACTAATTCCCTATGCCCAACGTAAGTATGCAAAATAACTGGTAATGTAAGTAACACTGGTCTGCCATCAAGTATTCCCATCATGTTAGCAGAATAGGATTCTTGTAATCGACTTGATTTGTATAATTGATTCAATACGGCATGGGGGTCAGCGTTGTTCTTAACTTCTATAACTACCCTGATTCCTTCTTTAGATGATTCATCCCTAATATCTCTGATACCTACAACTGTGCCTTTGCTAACTAACTCAGCAATATGCACTAGCATATCTGCTTTTTTGACTTGATAAGGTATCTCATGGATTATAATTCTCTTACCTTTTTGGTCATCCATTACATCGCACTTTGAACGGACATGGAACCTACCTTTTCCAGTCGAGTACATATCGAAAATACCATCAACACCGTGAATTCCTGCTCCTGTTGGAAAATCAGGACCTTTTACGTGCTGCATGTACTCTTCTATAGAAATATCTGGAGTTTTATTTTCATCTACACCTTCCTCAATTATGGTGTTGATATGCAAATTAATTGCACCTGCTACCTCTGTCAAATTATGCGGAGGTATTCTAGTCGCCATACCAACTGCAATTCCATCACTACCATTTAGTATCAAATTAGGAAGTCTTGAAGGAAGTACAGTAGGTTCGCTTTCTGAATCATCAAAGTTAGGTTGGAAGTCTACAGTATTCTTGTCAATATCTTCCAGCATGTGCTTTGAAATCTTATCTAGCCTGCTCTCAGTATATCGCATAGCAGCTGGCGGGTCTCCATCGATAGAACCAAAATTGCCTTGACCATCAACTAACGGATATCTTAAAGAGAAATCTTGTGCCATTCTAACCATTGTATCATAGATAGATTGGTCGCCGTGTGGGTGATATTTACCCATTACCTCTCCCACTGATCTTGCAGATTTGCTAAATTTCTTATCAGATGTATGCCCACCTTCATGCATACCATAAAGCACTCTTCTGTGAACTGGTTTCAAGCCATCTCTAGCATCTGGTAATGCTCTTCCGATGATAACTGACATTGCATAGTTGATGTATGAAGTCTTCATTTCTTCTTCGAGTGGTTGATTCAAGATATTTCCTTTGGGAACGTTATCTTGTTCCTCCTCAATGTGTTCGTTGTTTTCTTCTTCAGATGTCAAGGTTGGTCACCTCCTTTGCATGCAGTTCGATAAACGCCCTTCGGTCAGGTACGTCTTCTCCCATTAGAATTTCAAATAGTCGATCTGACTCTTCCGCATCCCTGATAGTAACTTTTAGCATGGTTCTTGTTTCGGGGTCCATGGTAGTCTCCCACAATTGTTCTGGATTCATTTCTCCAAGACCTTTGTAACGTTGCACTCCGATTTTGGCAGATGGGTTACCTGCACGTAAATCATCAATTATTGAATCTCTTTCTTCGTCACTAAATGCATACTTGCTAACTCTACCCTTAGAAAGTTGGTACAATGGAGGTTGAGCAATGTAAACGTGCCCTTCAGTAATTGCTGGTCGCATAAATCTCCACAAAAAGGTCAGCATTAAAGTTCGAATGTGAGCCCCATCGATATCTGCATCGGTCATAATTATTATCTTGGAATAGCGTAATTTTTCTGGATTGAAAGAACCCTCATCATCGGGATTATTGCCAACTCCAGCCCCTAATGCTCTAATCATTGTTTGAATCTCTTGGTTTTGGAATACTTTTACAATATTCCTCTTTTGTCTTTCTACATTGAGTATTTTACCCCTCAATGGAAGAATTGCTTGTATCCTACGATCTCTGCCAGTCTTGGCAGAACCACCAGCAGAATCACCCTCTACTAAGTATACTTCACATTCAGATGGGTCCCTAGACTGGCAATCAGCAAGTTTACCTGGCAGACCTCCGCCTTCTAGAACACCTTTCCTTCGAGTCAATTCTCGAGCTTTTTGCGCTGCTTTTCTAGCCTTAGAGGCCAACAAAGCCTTTTCAATGACGATTTTAGCAACCGAGGGATTTTCTTCAAAGAATTCTCCAAGTTTCTCATAAACAACAGTTTGAACAATACCTGTCACCTCACTGCTGACTAATTTATCTTTAGTCTGTGAAGAAAATGAAGGATCTGGATGCTTTACACTGACGACTGCAGTAAGACCTTCTCTGACGTCATCTCCTGAAAGACTCTCGCCTTTCAGTAAATTCTTTTTCTTGGCATATGAATTCAAACTACTAGTTAGAGCAGTCCTAAGTCCCGACATGTGCGTACCACCATCTTTGTTACGGATGATGTTAGTATAGCACCTAATGGATTCGCTAAAAGCGCTTGACCATTGTAAAGCAAGGTCAACTGTCACTGTACCTATTTCAAGCTCTTTATCCCCAGAAATAACAATTACTTCTTGATGCATAGCCTCTCTTGAAATATTTAGTTGAGAGACGAATTCGCTAATACCGCCTTCATAAAGGTGATTTACGGTATGATGTTCTTCTTCTCTTTCATCAGAAATTACAATTTCAAGTCCTGCATTCAAGAAAGCTGTTTCCTTCAACCTAGTATCTACTTGGTCAAATTCGAACTCGATGATTTCGGTAAATATTGTCAAATCAGGCTTAAATGTGATAATAGTCCCTGTATCATCACAATCGCCAACTACCTTCAGCGACGTCACTGGGACGCCAGCATTGTACATTTGTTGATACACCTTGCCATCTCTGTGGATGGTGACTTCCATCCACTCTGAGACCGCATTAACCGCAGATACACCAACGCCGTGGAGTCCGCCAGATACTTTGTATGAGCTATTATCAAATTTACCACCGGCGTGTAATTTAGTCATTATCACTTCTGCAGCTGATATGCCGAACTCGTCATGGATGCCGACTGGTATGCCACGGCCAAAGTCTCTAACTGACAGAACTCCGTTTGGTTTTATTGCCACTTCGATTTTGTCATTGTATCCAGCAAGATGTTCATCCACAGAGTTGTCGACGACTTCCCAAATACAGTGGTGTAGGGCGGAACCATCATGCGGATCACCGATATACATCCCCGGGCGTTTTCTTACGGCCTCAAGGCCTTCTAATACTTGTATGCTTGATGCACTATAATCGTCACTCATTGTTGATTCACCTCATGGTAAAGAATTGAATAAATTCATTTCGTATTTTGTAGGGATATGTTTTTCGATTTTTTGGCTAAAACTTAGCCGCTGTCCAACGAATTCTACTTGTCCCCTCCCCTACCAATTGGAATCGGAGAAGGGGGTACTTTAAGGTACTGCAATTGGAGTGTTTTTAGTGGTCTTTATTAGGAAAAAATAACTACTTCAGTATGCCGAAATGGAATCTTTTGTAAAGAATTTTCAGCCGTGAGCATTAATAACGACTCCTATTTGGCCAATACATGGCTGAACCGAAAGTATGTGTCTCGCTTGAAGCAATCTCTGTTGAAGAGATGATTGATGAAGCAACTAGAGCAAATATAGCAGGGGCAGATTATGTTGAAGTCAGGTTTGATAAATTATACTTAAATAAACCAGAACCAATAATCACCACCAATGACGATGGTGAAGAAATATCAAAAATTCCGCCCATCGAAGAGTGGGGAGTCAAGGATTTCTCCGAAATTGATATTGATGCTTCGATTTTGAAATTAAAGGATGGAATCCCCGTACCTGTTGTATTCACAGTAAGGTCAGTCCGTGAAGGTGGTTTCTTCGCTGGAAACGAGCCTGAAAGGTTGGAGATCTTACAAAAAGCAATCGACTCAGAAGTAACATTTGTCGACATTGAATTATCAATAGATGCCAAGGATCGAAGTAAATTAATGAAATCTGCTGAAAAATCGAACTCAAAGGTAATCGCCTCTATTCATGAAACAAAATCAACACCTAATGCTGAAGAGATTGTTAACTTAGTAAAAGACAACAAGGCAAACGGAGATATTGTGAAATTCTGCTCATCTGTAGGCAACCATAGAGATGCGCTACAAATTTTCGAAGCAGCAAACTCATTGGTTGGTGAGGAATCAAATCACTGCTTAATGGGGCTAGGAAATGGAGGCGATTGGGTACGTCTTCACGCACCGGTCCTTAATCAACAAATTGTCTATGCAACAATGCAGAATAGTTTCCGACTCTCAGATAAGGGGCTAATAAATGTTAGAGACCTTAGGGACGCTTGGGCACTAATGGAATACTAATCAGGTATCCCTACTAGACTCCAAATCAGGATATGATTTCTCAGCCAACTGGTTCTCATCCCCAGTAATACGTGGTAATTCTGGTGGCCTTTCTAAAGAAGGCACTAGGCCGTTGTTTGGCAAATCTTCAGTTTGTTCTAAGCCTGAACTCATATATCTAGCATTCAAAATAAATGGGAATATCGCCACACCAATCATCAATACCAAAAAGGCTAATGCAACTGTAAAGTTTGGTAGAATAAATGAACGCTCAGTTGTGATGATAGTAACGTCTGCAGCAGTAACTACACCCGGTGATAGTGAATCGCTGTCATGATTGTTATCCCAAGTATCTATTACGATGTAGAAATTTTGCCACTCCTCAGATCCAAACAGTGGCGTATAAGATTCAGGACCATCCAAACTTAATGCGAAATTAACCTCATTGACGGATTCATATTGATGTGCGTCCCGATAAGTTCGCCAGCCGGTAAAATCCATACTCCGCCATTCTGGAGAAATATCACTTAGTGATTCAGCGATATCCCAATAAAAACTATTTTCAGAATGATATGAATAATACAACTCAGTATAACGTTCATATTCCGATGTAGTCATCAGATAAACATCTGCTGAATAATCACTGTCTGTTTCATTTAAAGATTGTAGAGAAATACAGATAGTGGTACGGTGCTGTGCGGATAAATTAACTCTTAATGCACCTATGCTATCATTGCCTACCAACATAGTAGCATGATGATTCGAGGTAAGTGGTTGAAGTCGAGAACCTCCATCCCAGTTTCTATACATCCAATCTTCTTCTGGATTTAGTTCAGTGGCTTCCCTTGATTCTGCTGGAAATTGTGGAGAGTCATGTTCTCGGCCCTTTTTACCATCATCATCATCATAGTCACCAAATCCCCAATACATGTCATAATAATTGTAATGCGGCACTAAGGCAGACCTTGCAACAGTTTGATTCCACAACATTGGCTCTATATCGCCATTGCAAGCGTCGGCAGCTGATGCGTTGTTTACTAGAGAATGATTAGGAGCACCAGTAGCAAACATTGGCACCATGAAAATTAGTATCATGAAGATTACTACTTTCCTACTCATGATTTACCACTAATCCTTCCACTACTAACCAGTTATATATTTTAACTATCAAATTCTTCTTCTTAGTGGCCTTACATAACCGCTATCTTCACTTCTACGCTCTTCTTTTGATAATATCCCGGGAGCTGGGGGAGGAGTATGTTGATCCATACCTAGTAAGCCACCTTGGACTTCGACATGCTCTACATCCGTGTATGTTTCAGCAGCTTGTTTAGCTTCATCTTCTAGGTCTGAGGATTCCCTCAATACTAACCAACCAAGAATCAAGGCTACTGAAATTAATGCAATGTATGTGGCAAGGTCTGAGCCCGCATCTTTAACCCACGAAGTCCAATCTTTTAATTCGAAATCAGACAATGATGGTTCCGGGTCTGGTTTAGGTGAAACTTGCAAGGTTTCTTCCATAGAAGCACATACCCCCAAGCTGTCACACGCTTCAACAATAATAGTGTAACTTCCTGATTCATTCCATAAGCCTGGAATTCGATAATTAATTGCATTTGTTTGAGGGATTATGTAATCATCATCCAAAACCCCATTTTTATTTGAGTCCTTTTTGATGTCTAAATCCCACCTAACTAACAAATCCGGATCCAATGATATGTCACGGTCAAACAAAGAACCATCTTCGATATTTAAGTCCCGATATAGTTGGATATTATTGGTGATTTCAAAATCAGTTATATTGGCACTCAAGTATGTCGACTCCTCAACGATAATATCGTCTGGTATTTCGATTCGTATTATTTGGGGAGGTTCGTCAACAATTATAGTGAATGTTTGCTTACTTACATCCCCTGTACCGTATGAATCTCTAACTGTTAGGGTTACAGTGTAAGTCCCAGGAGTATCATAATGATGCCAAGGAGAAGCTTGTTTTGACAACGGCGTTGCATCACCAAAATCCCAGGTATATTCGACAATGCCGTTCCACTGGTCATTATTTTCATCATTGACAGGAGAATATTTCCCTTCATATCTTCTATCACCATCTCTTGTGCCCTCAGAATCAAAGAACAACATCAAATCAGGGGCCGTGTAAGTATTTTCTTCCTCATCGAATGTATGAGTCCAAGTATCCGGCAAAAAGCCTTCTGGGCGCGGCGTATTTTTATCCATTTGCTGCCCATCAACCCATCCATCTAATATTTTGACTGAGATAATTGGCAATGGGTTTTGAACTCTTACGATAATTTTCTTAATCGTGCTATCTGCGCCAATTTCATCAGTCACAAATAATGAAACCTCATGGATTCCAGGTTCAGTAAAAGTGTACGTAGTAATTGCATTTTCACGGAATTCCTCATCACCAAAGGACCAGTTGTAAACCAGTCCAGTAGAATCACCGGTAGTCGAGTCTATATCGTAAGATGAGATGCCGTCAAATGTGTATGGGACATCGACAAACCCATCCTCTGCTCTGAAATCTATGGCCGATGTTTCTCCATTATCGGTAACTCTTACAATGAAGTCAGCCACAGGGACCTGGTTTAGTACATTTACAAATAATTGAGCAGTTGATTGACTACCATCGTCATCGGTTACTGTCAGAAGTACGGTTTTTATCCCTGGCAAATCCCATGATGGATTCGGGTAATTATTAGTCGAGGAAGTCTGTAAGAAATCATCATCTTGATCGGCAATACCACCGTTCAAATTTACCCCTTCTGGAAAACTCCACTCATAAGAGACAATTGTTCCATCGTCATCAGTAAATACATCAGGCATTGGGACTGATGTGTAAGTATAAGTTGTCAAATTATCCGAAAAGATTTGATAAGGCACTCTGTTATTGACAAATACAGTGATTGAGATAACACCTGTATTTAATCCATCAAATACAGACAGGGTCAAATTATAATCTTCTACTTCCTTGTCTATAGGATCCCACTTGTGTTGTGCCAAGTATTTACCCGTTTCAAAGTCTAGCGTCCCATCTCCCCACTCCCACTGGAAATCCAAATTGTTCAGAGGCACATTGTCTACGGTTCGAGAAGCAGAAAACTGAATTGTTTGGTCAGTTAGGATGCTAATATTATCAGTA
>QXXX01000022.1:21259-24839 GCA_009887195.1 Candidatus Poseidoniales archaeon
AACCACGTTATTGACTGTGATAACTGGAATTGGCACAGAATCATCTGTAACGTTTATTACAACTACATCTGTTTCTGACCAAGTATTTCCTTGGTCCATGATTCGCAATGTCGCATTATACAAGCCAGTCTCTTGATATGAGCGTGTTGGAGATTTCAAATTAGAAGTAATCAAATCCCCGAAATCCCAAGCATAAGCAACGGGCTGATCTAGATAAGGTAAGGTATTGTTATCTAGAGATAGGCCCCATGCATCAAAGCCATCCCCAACAAACTGAATGTTTTCCCAGGTCTGAGAAGCATTAGTGGAAACAGAGGCATTGGCAGTTGGGCGCATGTTGGATAAGTCCCAAGCCTGAGTTGAAACGGTGTCTACTAGAGTCCCAATCATATCATACATCTCAAATTTAACCGTATATTGATTATCCAGCGGAGCGGTAAACCAAATGTTGCTATTCGAGTTGGCGCCACCACCGGCAGAAATCCTAGAAGTCCTCTCATCAACAGTATTACCGCTTGAGTCTAATATGCTGATATCAACATCTAAATCTTCGAAAAATGCATTTGAGAAAACATCAAAATTCACTTGTAATGTGTCATCATTACTATCGCCATCTCTGTCAGATAAAATTGAGTTATTAATCGTCAAAGTAGCAGGAGATGTTATCCTTGCAGCCTCGACATCTACCGTTCCTTGAGGGTAAGATGAGCCACAAGAAGTGTAATCGCAATCTGCTACTGTACTCGCATACCAGGTTATGGCCCATACTTCGTCAGTTAAATTACCAAAACCGGGGACAAGTGCAGTGGCAACATTATTTTGAAAATTTAAGTCTGTTACTGTTAGTAGCCCATCAACCATTGATTTGCTAACAATAACACCATCGAATTGACTGACATCTGCAGTCAAACGGATTGTTAAAGGAGCAGGAGATGAAGAACCAGGAGTAAATTTGAACCCTCTAAGGCCCCATCCTTCGACACTGTTACCGGTCGAAGACCATGGTGTACTCCAATCGCTGTTAATTTCGGTTGGTTGAGCTCGGCAGAAAGAATTGGAACTGCAAACTGGAGTTAAGTCTAGGTTTGAAAAACCGTAAATACCTTGTTCTGAATCCAAAAATGATGCTACCGAGAAATTAGCAAAAATTTCACCCATGGTCCTGCCAATTGCGCCGGATGAACCAGAAGGAGGAGATAATGCCAAATTTTGAACGCTTACCCCACCTGTTGCAGAGTCTTGGACTAATTGTCTAACAGCTGGACCCCCTCCCAAGTGATCCGCCAAATACATTGTGAAAATAAATCCTGCACCGTAATCTGCAAATCTTTGATTCCACCACCTTATCGACAATTCAGGCGCTTCTGTCCATTGATTAAGATGACTAACTAGAGTTGAATCAGGTCCGAAACACAAATAGATTGCTACGTCTGCATTACCTTCATCAATCCATAGATTTTCGTAGGGATCTTGGGCATTGTGAAGTAAATGTTGTAACTCGTGTGCAATAATGGACTTCCCCCAGTTTAGAGTTATATCGGCAAAATCTATGAAAACAGATTCCCTAACACTAGCAAATGATGGGGCAAAATAGCCTCCAGTATTGAAGGCCCCATCGATATCGTATACAATGATTTGGACTTGACAGTTGTTATCTATATCTGGCGCCGCCAATCCACGGCCATCGCCGTAATCCTTACCGTAGTAGGTAGTCATTGTAGGGTAGATTGTTGAGTCCCATGAGGATGCGAGATTATTCAACACAGTTGACGAGAGAGTCCTGCCTGATTGAACAATAAACGCCACAGTGTTGGTTGTCTTTGCAACATAGGCGTCAATTGAACCTCCTGAAATTGGAACTGTAAGTGTATCTCCGGTTAAGTGAGGTGTACAGACTCTACCATTTGCTCTAGTGTGAGTAACCGGCTCATATTTCATGTCTTGAACTCCAGGCCTGCCAGAATCAATCCACGCTTGTTTCATGAAACCGTATGCTGACACGACAGGGGTATTCTCATCAATAAGCAAGTATTCCCTGCCCTCAGCAGGGTTAAAGTCTGCTAAATCCCCTATGATAATCCCCGTAGCATCATACCCTTCAGGCTCGCTATCTGCCTGTTCATCGGCCGATGCTGGAGATAAAATCGGGGTCAAAAATGAAATTACCATTATGCCGATTAAAAACAATGATTTTGTAGAGCGTTTTTCCGACATATTAGAGACCCAACTAAATGCAACCTTGCATTCAATTTGAGCAGTGAAAAAGAAGTATTTAAGTGTCCGTCTGTTAGGAGTCAGTAATGCTCATTGTCAAACCGCTTGCCACTAATTTGAAACTTAGAGTCATCTCTAGTCTATTTCTGGCCTCCATTATGGTTCTTTCAACTGCAATTTCATCAGACAACTCTCAGCAGATGTATCAAGGAAGTGAACCATGTCAAGATATTTCAGAATTACAGTTTAACGCTACTAAAGCCAATCAATCTGTGTCTTGGCAAACCGGCTTAGGCTATCGCCTTCCCGGATCTAACGCATCTGCAGAACTACGCCAATCTATCACTGAAAATCTAACACAGTGGTCCTTTGTTGAATCTTCTCACCAAAGAGAGAACTTCAACCTTACAAACCTGGTTGGAAGTTACAGCCCCGAAAATACCACTGGTCAAAATATAATATTTGTAGCTCACTATGATAGTAGATACATAGCAGATAGAGATGCTGATGAATCAAAAAGAAGTCAACCAATTCCGGGTGCAAACGATGGAGCTAGTGGTGTTGCTGTACTTATGGAACTTGGAAGAATAATACCATCATTACAGATTAATCACGATGTAACTCTATTCTTTACTGATGCCGAGGACCAGGGACAGCCCTTTATGGCAAATACTTGGTCATACGGAGCAGATGCTTGGGTTAGTAATTTGACCAATGATTACAAAGATAATATCTCTGCATACATCGTAATTGATATGATAGGTGACGCTTATCTTGACTTTACAAGAGTAACAAGCACATCGGATAGACTTTGGGAAACAATAACACCAATAGCAGCCGCACTTGGTATGATTGATGGTGAACTAGATTGTAATGGTAACAATGGTTTGAACATATATAATCCAGACCCAAATGATGAGAGAGGCGTGATAGACGACCATATTGCCGCCCACAATGCTGGAATTCCCGCAATAAATCTAATTGACATAAATTATGGTGAAAATGCATCTGCTTTTGGAGGGCACTGGCATACGCAAAATGATACTGCAGACAAAGTAAGTTCACAGTCACTTAACTATATCGGCTCCATTCTAGAACTTGGTTTGAGGACATCTGCTTGGACTTTAGTAGACGATATTACAAATGAACAAGAACTTAACAACACGGGCAACAGTAATTCACAGAGTGACGATTCGGTAAATCTAGATGACAACTCTAAAAGTAATTTAATTGGATATCTAGCAATCATTGTGGTTTCAACTATACTATTACTGATATTAGTGGCAGATATTTCTGTCAAAAGGTGATAGTGAGCGCGGACAAACAGGGGAAGAGGTATTATCCGCGCACTCTACCGTAACTACAT
>QXXX01000023.1:0-21800 GCA_009887195.1 Candidatus Poseidoniales archaeon
GAACCTCTTTGAGGCTGACTTGACCGATGCGGACCTCAGATATGCCGACTTGACCAATGCGTACCTCTACAATGCCGACTTGACCGGTGCGGAACTCACATTTGCCGACTTGACCGATGCTAGCCTCTTTGATGCCGACTTGACCAATGCGATCCTCAACTCTGCCGACTTGACCGATGCGGACCTCAGATATGCCGACTTGACCGATGCGGACCTCTACAATGCCGACTTGACCGATGCGGACCTCAGATATGCCGACTTGACCGATGCGGATTTCTTCGCTGCTACTGTAACCAATGCTAATTTTGGTAACACTATATGGTCAAACACAATTTGGACTGATGGTGTTGCTTACAATAGCAACCAAGCCTGATTAAGCAATTCTGCTAAACAATTGCACTGACTCATCGCCCCAGGTGATGGTCTGATTGAGGCTTAATCCTGCAGCAGTAATTATTTGCGCATCAATACCAGAAGGATATGGTGTTTGGTGCTCAACATCTGCTTGAACTAAATAGAACTCATCGACCAATCCGGCGTTCAAAAAATGCTTGATAGTTACTGGGCCACCTTCAACCATAAGACGCTGAATTTCCATATCGCCAAGGCGGTTCAGTAAAGCGGGAAGATTACTGAAATCGTCACTTAGGACAATTGTTTCTTCACCATCATTCAGTACTTTAGAGTCTTGGGGAATCCTTCCATTGGGATCAATTACCACACGTAGTGGTTGGCGCTCTGCAGGAACTCGGCGAATGTTGAGTGATGGATTATCACGGATGATGGTTTCAACACCGACAAGAATCCCGTCGCATTCTTTACGTAATTGATGAACGGCATCTAAGCAACCTTCAGAAGTAAAGCGACCGGCAGATTGGCTGCGATCATCAACTGAGCCGTTTTTATCGACCGCTAATTTTACTGTAACAATCGGTTTTCTATGCTCACACCAATGCAGAAACTCACGCATTTGATGTGCTGCCTCAGCTTCGAGTAATCCGGTTTCAACTTCAACTCCTGCATCTTTGAGCACCTGGATTCCCTGACCACGAACTGTTGGATTAGGGTCATAGTGAGCGATAATTGCCTTCTTGACTCCAGCCCACATTAACGCCTGCGTACAAGGCGGAGTTCGGCCAAAGTGGTTACACGGCTCGAGAGTAATGTAGGCTGTTGAGCCGTTTGGTGAATGGCCTTTTTGCTCAGCATCATGAATCGCCATTTGCTCAGCGTGCAGGCCACCTAAGTGGTCATGCCAACCTTCAGCGATGATTTTGTCGTCTTTGACAAGTATGCAGCCAACCAGTGGATTTGGTGAAACACGTCCTCTACCGGTCTCCGCAACCTCAAGAGCACGAGTCATGAACTGAACATCAGATTCACTCCATTCCATAGACTTCCCCGTCCTATCCGGGTGGCTTGCCATAATTGAGTGCTTGCTTTTGCCCAAAAGGGAAGTATTCATGCGCCAAACCCATATCGGACAGTATGGCCTCTAACGGTAATGGACCGGAAATTATCGAGTTTTTACCCGACTTAACTAGTAAGAAAAAGAAAGGTGTTCACAAGCCGATTTATGCTCAAGTTTTCACCAATGAACTCATCAAAGGTGAGCCGGCAAAAGTAATTCATTTGATGGTCAATCCATTTTCTGGTAAAAAGCAAGGCGAGAAAATAGCCAGTAAAGCCTCTGCCATGTTTGAGGAAAATGGGATTTCGGTAACTATGCATTTGTCGACTTTTTCAGGTGAGTTAATTCAGCTTGCAGCAGGTTTGACAACTAATCAATCTGATGTTGTAGCTGTTGTTGGTGGAGATGGCAGTCTATCAGAAGTCGTCACTGGCTTAATGCAGGCTGGAAGTAACTGCCGAGTGGGCTTAATTCCTGCTGGGACTGGTAATTCGATGGCCAACGATCTGAGTATCAAAAGTACTGAAGACGCTGTGGCAAGAATTTGCTTAGGACACTACCAAACTCTAGATTTGGCCAAGGTCGACATGGTTGCTGGTCTGCCAGGCAGCGAAAGTGGTGAATTAACTCGCTACAGTACTAATCTAGTTACTTGGGGTCTTGGGGTTGATTCTACTATCAAGGCGGAAAAAATGCGTTGGATGGGTCCGATGCGCTATGATGTTGGTATCTTAATGGCCATCATGGCTAACAATCGACGAAATGCAAAACTCACCATCGACGGTCATGTGTTTGAAGATGACTTCACATTATTTTTGATACAAAATAGCCAGACTGGTGGTTCTTTACTACCGCTTGCCCCCGGCGCCTCACTAGATGATGGTAAGATGGATATTGGTATTTTGAAGAAAATGAAACGGGGAGAAATTCTCAAAGCCTTTGGCCAGTTAAAGAAAGAAGGCCGTCATGTATTTCATCCTAAGGTAGATTACCATCGATTCAAAACTCTTGAAATTGCCACTCCAAAGCCAACTGCGATTAATGTTGATGGGGAAAACATTGGTTCTACTCCGCTTAAAATGGAAGTTATGCAGGCTGCATTAAAAATAATTCATTCTTCATAGTGAGAAATCTGAGAAGTCATCATCTTCCTCAAATGCTTCTTGGTGAACCTTTTCTTCGTGTTGTGGTTCAGGCTCGACAGATTCCTGGGCAGGTTTTGTTGCTTTACGTTTCTTTGTTGCCCGTCGTTTCTTGACTGGCGCCGCGGCTTTGGGTGCAGAGGATTCTTTGCGGACGCTGCCGGTGAAGTGCTCAGTCTTTTTCCGTGCTGGCTCACTTGAAACTACATTGCTAACTGGCGAGCTTGTCCGAGTTGAAGTAGGTGGTGTCCAAGTTTCTTCTTGAACTGCTGGTTCGCTATTGACTGCCTGTTGCTCCAATTTAATCGCTTCTTGGCTTACCACTACAGATGAAGACTTGCCGCCGAATTCTTGCGGTCCATCATCTTCTGAATTGGCAGAAAGCGCACTATCTAAATCAAATCCAGCTATTGGGCCGGCATTATCTTTTGATTTGCTCGGTGGCTTACGCTGTTTCTTTTCCTCACGGTCCTGTTTATCTTGCTGGCGCTTGCGTTCTGTGGGAGAAATGTTGCCTGATTTTTTATCACGCCGCAAGTCAGAAGCAACTTTCTTGATCTTTGCTATTCCTTCATCACCAAGTAATACTTTCATGGTCTCCTTGGCCCCTTGCCTGACAATCATTTGTGACAGTATGAACATCCCAACAGCGCCACCTATTCCGACAGTTAAGAAGAATAAAATAAATCCAGCCCTGCCTAAGAAAGGCATGTCACCATTTTTCCATTCGTCATCAGAATTACCACTAGCACTGATTACCTCGCCATTTAATTCAATTTTATCAACTAACACGTATACGGATTGAAGGTTGCTTGTTCCGACATTCAATTCGCAATCATTATTCAAAGTGTGATGATAGGATTGAGTACCCTCTTTGTAGTAGCCTGTAGTTTGTGATTGACCATCAATGGTAAAGGCGCTACCGTTAACCAACGTTGGACTAATTAGATAGCCATAAACAGTTATTGGTTTATGCCACTCAGTTAATGCTTTGAAGCCGTCATTCAGATTTTCAGTAGTTGGAATAAGACCCAGAATATACCAATCTGATTCACTGTCTTGGTCGATTTCATCCAAATCTACAGTCCCGGCGCGGGTTTCTGGCATTAATGGGATGTTCCATTGTTTTATGTCAATTCTAGCACCTTCGCCGTCCTTGACATTACCTGCATCAGCCTTAGACATCGCTTGGATGGCGACCGCAGCAGTTACTGCAGTATCCATTCCCCTCGCCCCGTCGATTGGGTCGTGAGACTCATACAACATACTGGCTGATAGGAAGCCTTGGAACTTAATTCGGTCACTGGCATTTTCACTTGGAGAAATTTCTTCTCCAACATTACAACCAATCGGAGACAAGTCCTCAAAGGATGATTCACCGTCACCAAGATTAGTAGTTATTGACGCTTCATTTGAAGAGAAATCAACATCGATACCATTACTGCCCCACTCAGCTGTGTTAGCACCTAAACATCCAGCAAGCAACATGGTTGCGACCAGTAACATGGCAAGACGCGCACTCCGCATATACCTAGGAGAGGGGATTTAGTTTGAGAACTCTTCCATTATCTAAACTGATTAAAAACAATAATTTTGGCGCAGAGAGAGGGATTCGAACCCCCGTGTCTTACGACAGTGGATTTCAAGTCCACCGCAATACCGGGCTATGCGATCTCTGCAATATGTTTGCGCAGATATTCCTCTTTCTAGTCTTTTGCCCTAATTAGCAAAGGGATTCATTCGGACTCATTGACTTGCTTTCGACCAATTCTAATGGCTGCTACAGAGATTGCCGCAATACTGGCGATGGTTGTGAAACCGGGGATGCCTTCACTGTCTGTGTTGACTAAGCCCTCATCCTCAACAAGCATTCGTACATCAGAAATGAATTCTTCAGCATTCCAGTTATCGCCAGTCCAAGCAACTACTGGTCTTCTCTCAGTATCAAGAATGAAAGTGGTAGTTGAGTGGCCGACGTTGTATTCTTCTACAATATCTACTTGGACGCAGGAAAGCATAGTGCCCTCTGGCCATTCATAGCCACTGTCACACATGCAGTGTTTGCTAGCACCACTACCCATTTCCCAACCATTACCGTCACATTCTAGTTGACCATCTTCGACAAATGCCCCAGGCATTGGAATTGCTGAATCTGCGGTGCTATTTGGTGCCCATGCAAGATAAGAAGGTGATTCAATAGAATCCATACCTACATCACTGGCTTGCCATCCCATGGAGGTTTCATTCCATTCATGTAGTTCCCACCACCAAGAGTAATTATCTGCTGCCGGGTCTTCTTGGCCTACTGATTCAAGATAATGCCCATATTGTGAATGCGGGGCTGAGAAACCAATTCCTGCGCCATCAAAGGCTGCTGAGGTCAAATGCCAACCGTTTGAATTGTTGATTTGTTGAAAAGCAGTAGTATTATCTGGGAACACAAGTGAAACTGAAGAGTTGTTTAAATCCGGCATTGGTAGTAAACTTTCATCTGCCGTAGAAGCCATCCATGCGATGTTGTTACTTGCTGGAGTTGTTACTGAATCAACTCCTAGCATCGAGCCTTCCCAAGAGGAATTAGTAGTGTTGAAAGTCATTAATTTCCACCACCAAGAGTAATCTGATGGTGCTTCAACGCCATCAATCCCACTAACTAGGGTCCCATATTCTGGGTGAGTTGAATAATTTAGTTCCCAATCTGCTTCAAAAGCCGCAAACTTTGTTGTTGACCATGCGGTTGGTGTATTCATTAGTTCTGTTGATACACCAGATTTATTGACAAACATCACTGTCGAATCTTCAGCTTGGTGTCCGTTGATATCGCCAATGTGAGCCTCAATGACATTCTTTTGTACAACTAAACCGAAATTGGTGTATATGCTTTCCATATCTGCTAACTCGCCAGTTAGATGGGACCAGTTGACTTTGTGTAACTCAGTATATTGCTTCAAGCGTTCTGGAGTATCATGTTCTGGGTCTACTGAGATTGAAACAATTGACACATGTTCTTCATAATCTGCTCCAATGCCGGATTCTACTGAACGTAGTAATTGAGTGATAACAGGACAAACATCAGGGCATCGAGTAAAAATAAACGCAACGATAACTACATCGCCTCGTGAATCTGTAAGATTTACATTCTGATTATTTTGATCGATTAAACTGAAATCCTCAACGGGTGGTCTAGAAAGTTGGTAGCCCTTGTAGGCGGTAGCAGTTGGTATCGCTGAGGTAATGAATAGCGACACAACTAACAGTGCTAACAGCGACTTCTTAGACATCATGACATCTCCTATGGCGGAGTGTATATGAATTCTCCTTTTAGATATGTGAGATGTGCTCATCTAGAAGTAGCATAATCCCAGTCGGGAGTGCACCACGATGGCAGTTCAGTAATTGCTTCTGGATTGGATAAACCGATACCCCAAAGCATCAACAAAACAAATAACACTGGGAACAATGCAGTTCTAGTGTAAATTCTAGGGTCACCCTTCAAATGCATGAAATATGCGGCAATTCCATACCCTTTGACAATTCCAACAACTACTAAAATAGTCCATACGGCAAATCGAGAGATTCTTATTTCAGTTCCAGGTACCGTTTCGAAAAATACTGCCCCTACCTCAAATAAAGTAAAGACCATCAAGACAATGAAATTCCAAAAGTAAATGTCTTTGTTGCCTGGAAGACGCTCGACGATTGATTCGATTATTCCTGTTGTTTCATGTTCGCCCATATTATCACCTCAATACAAATAGAATGCTGGGAAGATAACTACCCAAGCTAAATCCACAAAGTGCCAGTACAAACCGAAATATTCGATTCCTTGGCCATTGTCCTCATCGTATCCAATAGTATCTGCCTTGAATACCAAATAAAGCATAATCAGCAGCCCGGCGAAAACGTGCATTCCGTGAGCACCGGTAGCAACGTAGAATATTGAACCTTGAGAGGTTCCAACTGTGAAGCCTTCTGCCACTAGATGGCTCCATTCTACTAGTTTTAGAACAATAAACATCGAACCAAGAAGTAAAGTGGCTATTAGATAATTTCTAACTGCAGTCTTCTTGTCAGGTAGTAGGTGTCTTAGAACTCCTTTTGGTGCTTCCCAATCCTTTGCCTTAGCAGTCTTGAGGGCAAGCACAATGGTGTATGAAGAGATAATTAGCGCAAAGGTGTTTACTGCTCCGGGCAACATTGTCCAGAAGTCTCCAGTACCTGCAGCACCACCAGGTCGTAAGTAGTCTGATGCAGTCATGACTACATCACCGGTAACGTGTTCTCCAGCGTTAAACAAATCAATTTGGCTTTGACTTACACAGCCTTCAACTGGTTTGCCATTTTCTAAGCCGTTGTCAAAGGCCCACTTTGTACACCATTCGGTTCTAACTCTAAGATATGAAGAAAAGAAGGTGGCGAAGACCATAACCTCAGACATAATAAATACCCAAAGACCAGCTTTTCTGATATGTTCACCTTCAAATGGTGCAGAAGTAGCAATTTGTTCACCGTGTCCGATAAACGGTAGGTCTTCTCGCCACCAGTTTGCTATACCAATCATAATGATTGTCAGACCAATGGTGCTTAGCACTAAGTTACCTGCTTCAAAGGTACCACCTTGTGACAGCAACGGCCTAAGCCCTTCGACGAACTCAGGGAATCCCATCAAGAATAACAGTACACCAAAACAGAATATGATTGGTGAGGCTGAACCGTGATGTTCGTCGTGATGATCATCGCCATGGCTTTCCTCTTCTTGAGGCTGAATTGAATTAATGAATCCACCAACACCCAAAAATATCGCATAAATGATACTGATGACCATGATGGTCACTCCCGCTACCCAGTAGGTTAGATAGGAAAGATGGGCATCTATTTCTTCATGATGTAGATGATCTAATTCCGATTGAGTGACGGTTGGATCGTCCATAGCTTCGTAATATGTGTCCTTTGCCTCATCATAGGCATCATGCTTGATACTACCGACACCTAGTCCTAACGCAGCAAACGCAACTATCCCAATAGTTACTATCGCTCCAGCCATTAGGATTGCTCTGCCCCAAATGGAGTTTTCAATATGGTTGCCATGGCCGCTCATTCTTCAGCCCCCTTTGGTTTAGCAGTCCACAGTTTTTCCGCCACTGTTTTCTTGTCTGAATGGTCGTGATGGCCGTACAGTTCATTCATGTCCCCTTGAGTAGGAATGTCATGGAATGATGGTGTTGGAGGTGGTGAGGAAGTAGACCATTCTAGTGACCAGCCGCCCCACGGGTCCTTACCAACAGGCTCGCCGTTACGACGGGAACTGAAGATGTTCCAAACCAGTAATAATTGGCTTAGTCCAAAGATGAAAGCAAATATGCTGACTGCCATGTTGTACTCAGCAAATCCAGTTTCTTCAAGATAAGAGTGTGTTCTTCTTGGCATGCCGTTAATTCCCAGTTGATGCATTGGCCAAAAGGCCGCATTGTAAGACGAGAATCCAATCAAGAAGTGCCATAAGCCAAGCTTCTCATTGAGTTTACGTCCAGTGACCTTAGGGTACCAGTAGTAAACGCCAGACAGTATACCAAAGACGGTTCCGCCGATGAATACGTAGTGGAAGTGAGCGACTACGAAGTATGAATCGTGGAAGTGTACATCTAATCCTGCGACTGGGAAGAACATTCCTGAGATACCTCCAAGAGTAAATGTTACCAAGAAACCTAGAGACCACAAAGTGTGAGTTTTCATAACTAAGCTGCCACCCCAAATGGTAGCCAACCAATTGAATATCTTCGCCCCCGTTGGTATCGCAACCGCCATAGTGGTAATCATGAACGCGGCTCGCCAAAATGCATCCATTCCGGAGGTCAACATGTGGTGTCCCCAAACAATAAATCCGACAACGCCAATTCCGGCCATGGCAAATACCATCGATTTGTAGCCAAAGATAGACCTTCTAGCACTTGTCGCAAGAACTTCTGATACAATTCCGAATGCTGGAATAATAACCACGTATACTTCAGGATGGCCAAAGAACCAGAACAAATGTTGGAACAGTAAACTGTCGCCGCCACTGGTAAAGAATACCGTGCCGATTGTATGATCAAACAATAAGAATACTAGACCAATCACCAATGCTGGTAGTGACATGTACAGCATGAATACACTGACGAATACTGACCAAGTGAATAGTGGCATCTTCATCCAAGTAACACCTGGAGCACGCATGGTAAACACGGTGGTAATGAAATTCACACCTCCCAACGTAGATGATGCCCCAAGCATGAGCATTCCTGACAGGAACGCTGTGGTACCTAAGTTAGAACCATACTGAGAGAGACCTTCGCCCAGATTGGCTTCAGTCAGTGACGAATAAGGCGGGTACATAACCCAAGTAATGTCTGCTGCTTCACCAGACCAAATCCCTGTATAAATTAGTGGACTTGAAAAGACTAGTAGCCACAATCCCATAGCATTGATTCTTGGGAAGGCTAAATCCTTAGCACCAATTTGTAGTGGCAAGACGTAGTTCATGAAACCTGCAATCATCGGCATAGCCGCCAAGAAAATCATGGTAGTACCGTGAAGAGTGAAGAATGAGTTGTATTCTGTTTCAGTTAGGAAAGTGTTCTCTGGCACTGCAAGTTGTATCCTGAACAATAGAGCGAGGAAACCACCAACAAGGAAGAAGAAAAATCCGTACAAGAAATACATGATACCGACTTCTTTGTGGTCAGTAGTTGTGAGCCAAGGCTTCATGTAAGCCCAGAAGTTGTAAATTCCAAAAGTCTCAGGTGACCTTGAGTAGTAAACCCACATTACGCCTAGTAGAATCAGACCAAGGGCTAAACCAACTGCAGTTAGCAGAAGCACTAGTGCTCTTACACTAGGAGCCATTTCACCAGCGTTGATTCCGGCAATAGTTGCCTCATAGGAGTTCCACATGTCGCCGTTAAATCCGTCACCACCGTTGACTGCGTTACCGTAAATAGTGAATTCGACAAATTGGCTATCATCAGCAGGGGCGGTCCATTCAAAATCCCAAGTTCGAAGGGCGTTTCCTTCCGTTGTATGGGTCAATCCACCATCCATTTCATGGCTCAAGGTTGGGTCTACTGATGTGACTGCTCCTTTAGACGCTAGAATTCTAAATCCGCCTGCACGGCCGTTCCATGGATCTGCACCTTCAGTGCTTCCATCGTTGTATAATGCCATTACGTCATTTGTTACTGTAACGGTAAACGTGTAGGTTTCACTAGCGTTATAATTTTCCGGCAGTCCAGTAACCGATACTACGGTATCAGATGATGGGCCTCCATGGCAAGAACAACCGTTGTCACCAGCTGAACCAATACCGGAAGGTGCGGCGTCAAATTGAGGCACCATAACTAGAGAGATTAGCACTATGGATAGGAGGGCAATGGTTCTAGTGCGCATTAATTAGAGCCCCCTACTTTCTGGACGCCGGTATCTGTGTCACAGAAATCTAGTCCATTTTGGATAGGGGCGACAACATCGACATTGCCAATCATCTTTGAATGGTCAAGACCACAATATTCGGCACAACGAATATTGAATGTGCCTGGGTCATCTGGCCAAAACCACATCATTGTACCACCTTCAAGACCTGGTACAAGGTCTTCTTTAACACCCCATTCAGGGAGCCAAAATGAGTGTTGAACTCCCCAATAAGTACTGTTTAATTCACTGTAATCTGAAGTGTATGAAAACAGGTTTAACACTACTTTTTCATCACATGGAACAATCAAATGATCTCCTGCAGCAGTTGATAATTTATGGTTGATAGGAATATGTCCCCAAGAGTGCAGTTCATTGCCATCAGCATCTAGTATCATGACTGAAGCAGCAACGAAGCGATTGAAGGCTTGGTCAATCTGCGTCGAGCCCCCCGCAGTGAAGAGTTCATAGTTTGTGGCAGAACCATCTATGACAACAGTCATATTGACGGCATCAGGGCTACCAGAGTGTTGCACAGTAAGGTTATCTCCCCAATTGACATCAATTCCGGTGACCCTTACGTCATCTTGCCAAGTTAATTCTTCTTTGTAGTTGAATTCCCAAAACCATTGCTGTCCTATTATTTCCATATCAAAGGCTTCTTCTTCATCAGGTATGACCCAGACAGCTGTGTTGGACGCTAGGGCAAGAACGACTAGCCATACAACGATAATTGTTGGAACTACGTAAAATAAAACTTCGATTTTGGTATTATGCCGGTCAACTGGAAAAGAACCTACCACAATATGATCGATTTCAGTTGTGTCTGGAACGATGCTAGCGCGGTATCTAATCATTGCATAGAGCAGCCATGCGAACGTGAAAATCCCAACGATGATGCCCCAAAAAAGAAACTTTTCGTAAAGTACTGAAAAAACGGTATCCTCTGCCACCATTAGAATCACCCTGTTTGACCGCCCGAGTAGTAGCCCTTAAGGATTTGTCGAAAATTGGGACTGGCTGATTGTTTTACAACACCCTTGGGTGCTTAGCAGTAAGCCATTCTCAACCATAGTATATGAATCTTAGTTTTTCATTTGAAAATCCCTCCGACAGCGAAAATTACGACACTTTATCGACTTGATTATTCTGAGGGTAAATGTGAGTTTTTTGGATGCGACAAAATGTTTCCAGATGACCCTCACTGGCCAAGCTATTTTGAGCGTCAATGTCCAGCCTGGTGCAAAGCGTGAAGGAATAATTGGATATAATGAATGGAAAGGCGAACTGAAAATAGCTGTCAAAGCAATTGCTGAGGGCGGTAAAGCAAACAAAGCGCTAATTCATGTGATTGCAGAATCATTTAATCTGCCTAAAGATGCCGTAGAAATTATCTCCGGGTTAACATCTAAGAGCAAAAAGGTAAAACTATCCACCACTGACATAGCGCTGATCAAGAATATCATAGCAAGGAAGTTGATGTGATAATATGGCAAGTTCAAATCGTAGTGATGGGACTGGCCTGGGCAACTATGAACTCCGTTTTACTAACGCAGGACAAACACTGGGCGAGGCAAGGCGGCGTAATCGTCTACACAATTGGCCGATTGTTGTTGAAGGACCAAGAGATAAAAGGGCGCTTGAATCATTGAGTTTTGCTGGCCCGATTGAGGTACTAAACAGAGGCTGGGATCTCGAGAGAGTTGTGGCACATCTATACGAAAAATATGGCACTAGAAATAACTCAGTAGGCGGCTCATCGGTATGTTTGCTAATGGACTGGGACCGAACTGGGGGCAGACTACAACGAAGACTTGCAAGGTTACTTGAGGGGTTTGATATGATGATTGATCAAGACACAAGAGTCGTTTTACAGAAGAATCTAAAACCCGAAACTAGAGTCCTTGAATCGCTTCATGGTTTAGCGGACAGATTGCAACTCTACATTGACCAAGAGGACCCCTTGTAAACATACAGTGGTTTATAACCCTCAATTTTAGCCAATGGGACATGAACAAGAAAGTTACATTTCTGATTGCCCTAATATTTGTACTGCACGGAACCCAATTTGCCCAAGCAGACGACCATGAAACTGACCAGACAATAGTCGACGTTGCGTCGAGTACTGGGTCCCATGACAGCTTAGTAGCTGCACTCAATCACGTTGGATTGGCTGACACACTAGCCGGAGACGGACCATTCACTGTCTTTGCCCCAACAGACCAAGCATTTACTGATGCTGGGATAAATCTAGATGACTTTGACACGGAAGAGGAAAATAATACTCTCTCTAACATTTTACTTTACCACGTAATTTCTGGCGCTGCTGTTGATGCAGCAAACGTAACTGACGGAATGACTGCAGAAGCAGCGAATGGTGATACATTAACATTCACCGTTACCAACGATTCAGTCGTTGTCGGAGATGCCACTGTTACCAGCGCTGATGTCGAAGCCAGCAACGGAATTATTCACGTCATTGACAAGGTGCTAATGCCACCTGCTGATGTAGTTGACGAAGTCGAAGAACCAGTAACCACGACATGCGACGTCACAGTCGGTGTAGTAGATACTGCATACGACCGTCCATCAGTTACCATCGAAGTTGGACAAACTGTTTGCTGGGAATGGACTGAAGCAGACATGCCGCACAATGTGGCCGAGATAGAAGACATCAGCAGTACTGAAATTCTAGCTGGCGGTATCTATTCAGGAGAAGCCAAAGGAACCGTATCCTTCTCTTACACATTCACTGAAAACACCACTTTCTACTATGCTTGTGAACCACACTTGATGATGAATATGAAAGGCGAAGTTATTGTTGGAACTGGTATTGATGCTAATGATGTCAAGGTTGACGATAGTGACAAGAGTTCAGAGTCCACTCCTGGGTTCTTACTTGCCACCTCAGTCATTGCCATGATTGGAGCAGTGCTTGTACTCTCAAGACGCTCTTGATCATCAAATCACATAGACAATCATCACTGCGATGTAGCCTAGTATTACTACTATGCTCAACACTATGTTGACTATTGATGCAATATATGCTACTTGGGCAGTACCTGCGTCTGGGTGGTAAGGGCTAAAATCGGTGATTTTCTTAGCGCCTAGAGCGATGATTAATGCTGGTATGGACCAAATTAATCCGCCGCAGGCAAACGACATAATTGCGAGAACTAAAGCGAGTACTGCATTGGTTTGCGGATATATTGCGTGATGAGTAGCCCCTAGTGGAATGGTGAAGTTTTCTTCAGTTACAGTCCCTGTGAGTTTTGCTTCTTCTTCGGCTTTGTCTTGCCAAAATTCGCTTGGTTGTTGTTCAGGCATCATTGGAATCACGTCTGTTTTCGGCCACTGCTTTCTGCAATAAAAATTCTATTTGAGCATTGATCGAGCGGAAATCATCATCTGCCCACTTACGTAGAGCGTCATGCAATGCTGGATCAATCCTAAGGAGAAGTTTCTTTTTTGTCATTTTTACCCTCCTTGAATTATGCTGGTCCTCGATGTTTGATTGATCTTTTGAATGGCTTGCCAAATTAATCTACCTCAGACATAGTAATAAGTGTACAATCTAACGACAATCGCTCCTAGTGAAATTAAAGCCACTAAAAACGTTACTCCAAGGGTGAAATAATATGATTTTGGATATTCTTTCTTACTCTTCCAACCTATTCCCCTGACATGCGTACCTTGCCGAAGAAAAGTGTATATCGCATAACCTCCACAAAATAATAATCCTATAAGATTGCCAAAAATTGACCAAAATACTGCGGAATTCAATTAAATCTCCTCACTGGTATAATGATCCTGTGTTGATTACTGGGGTTGTGTCGGTTTCTGAGCATAGAACGACTAACAAGTTACTAACCATAGTGGCTTTCTTATCTTCATCAAGTTCAATGATTCCTTTGACACTTAGTTGGTCTAATGCTAGTTCAACCATACCAACAGCACCGTCGACAATCTCTCTTCTTGCTGCAACTACCGCACTTGCTTGTTGTCTTCGCAGCATTGCTTGAGCGACTTCAGGAGCATAGGCTAAGTGGCTAATTCTAGCTTCTAAAACTTCAATTCCTGCTCTGCTAAGTCTTGCTTGGACCGATTCTCTAAGTTCTGTAGCCACTACTTCTTGGTGGCTTGAAAGAGCGACTCCGCCGAGATCCTTCTCTTCAATAATGTCGTATGGATACTTAGTAGCCATTGCTCTAAGAGCCGCCTCGCTTTGAATTTGCACATAATTTTCGTAATCATCCACTTCAAAAAGAGCCTCTGCTGCATCAAATACTCGCCACACGACTACGGCAGCAATATCAATTGGATTTGCGTTAACATCGTTAACTTTCAATTTTGCCGATTCAAAATTTCTAATTCTGAAGATAACCTTAGTTTTCTCGTATAGTGGGTTGACAAACCAGCGGAACCCTTCGGTTTTTACTGAACCAACATATTTGCCAAAGAATTGGCACACTGCGGCTTCGTTTGGATTGATTACCACATACGAATTCCACATAACAAACCACAGAATCGAAATAATTAGTTGAAGAAGTACACCAAGTGTAATGCCGATTGGCCCTCCAGCATAAAATACAAAACATACTAGTCCAATTACTGGGACTACTATCAAGTGGATAAGTATCCCTAGCCAACCACTCAAGGATTTAATTTCTATATCTCTAAATTGTATTTCATTCATTGAAGCGCTTTGGGATTCCATTGTCTCACCAATTGCTCCCACCATCTACAATATTATAATAATATCTTAGTGATATCACTAAGGTATCACCAGTTGTGCTAGTATAACCATTTACGGTAATTGGGCATCCAGGCTTTAGTCAAAGCCTAAGGCATGATATCGATTAGTAAAAAAATCAAGTCTTTACACAATATCATTCTGGTTGAGAATAAGACCACAATTTAGTAGTCACCAAAGCCATTACCACTATTTTGCCAAAGTCCCAAATCAAGAATGGTTCAACTCCCCACTCAAATGCTTGAGCCATGTCAACACCGTAAGATTCTGCTAGCCAAACAGTGCCAATGAGGTAAACTGGCAACATTGCTAATGTCCAGCACACTATCTGGCCTTTTAGATCTGCAACTCCAGCTGTTCTAGAACGGTCTAATCCTTCAGCAACTAGCGCTGAAGCAATTGGGAAGGAGATTAGATAACCGCCACTAGCAATCAATTTACCGCTATCAAATAGCATATCGCCACCTTCAGCAAATACTGGAGCCCCGATTGCCCCGACCAACAGATATAGACAACCAGAAAAAAAGGCATCATTTCTTCGCAAATATACTCCTGTTGCTAAGACGGCAAAGGTTTGGAAGGTGTAAGGCACTGGAGTCCAAGGCACTGTAAAGGCAATTTGTGCACACAGAGCAGTCAGTCCAGCAAAAAAGGAAATCGAAATTGCTCTTTCTAAAATTGTTGACTCTTTGGCAGAGAGGGTTTGATGCCATGTCTGGGGTTTGTTCCAATTGAATTCACTGAACATATCGGTTGCTTGAATTGGCGGTTTTTAGTGATTCAGTATAGATTGTGGAATGGGGGGTTGCCATTTTCCGGATGATTTACCATGGTCTAATAGATGCCAATATACCGTCTTTATTGGAACATTGGAGTCCTCTATCGTGGAAATTAAATCATCCGTTGTTAACACTTGAGGCAGTTTTTTCCACGCTTGTTTAGCAAGCAATGAAAGTGGAAATAGCGATAATGCTGGGCCATTTATTGGCAGACCCCATTTAGTTGCCCACTCGCGCTCGACTAAATTTGCCTCGGCGACTGCATGGCGTACTTTAGCCCACGAATTCCCTTTTCCTGCTTTGGATTTGGTTAACAAAGTATCATTTATTGAGCTGTCAAGTATGATTCCTGATTGCTTTAACACATCTGCCATCCATGGGGCCATATATCCTGCTGGAGCCCTAAACCACGGCTTGAATGATTCACCAACTACACTTTTGATTTGTTCACAGGCTTGGGTTATTGCTGTTTGAAAGCCGTCTACATCTTCAGGCCACGCTGACCATGACCGATGGGTTAAGCCGTGACATCCAATGGTGATCCGCTTTGGGTAGGATGAAATTAGACTAACTAGCCAATGTCTGAAACCTTCATTTTGCAATGAATCTGCTATTACAAACAAGGTGACTGGTGATTTGTGCGAACTAAACCAAGTTTCAAAGCCAACAATTCCTGCGGTAAATTGTTCACTTAATTGATTAGAATCGATTTGTTTTTTAGAACGTGTTGGATGTCCTTGATGTTTTGGAATATGTCTAAAATCATCACAGTCAACAGTCAACCAAGTCTTTGTCAACTATCTCCACCTCTGTTGATATCGACTATGTGGATTCGGTGCGGAACAGTTCGCCCACTTATCTCAATACCGATGAATTCCTCAACTGATTCTCCGTCCCATGCCTGGCAAATCGATGCAGCAGTGGCGAGTCCTGCTTCGTTATGCGGGTGTACGGTTATTTCAATTCTAAAGAATTCTTCTTGAGATGAAAGCCACTGAAAAATGGTATTGACACTGTTAATAGTGACGCCTTTTTGACGGTGTGGTGTTCTAACCCAATATCCGAGGTTATAGTTCGAATGGAGTAATTGCAGCTCATCTCCAAGTCCAATTAGCCCGATAAATTCTCGAGACACATCGTCGATTATCGACCAGAAATGGATTTGATTAGAATTTGTTTGGGCTTCAACATCGTTTAACATATCTCGAATCTGTACTCTAGTTTCTTTACCTTTGTCAAGCCATGGAAGAGCAGAATAAGCCGAATCTGGGTCTTCCTTGATCGCATTTAGAATTGGAGTGAGCGCGCTGCGATTTACCGGTACGAGAACAATATTACCCTCAACAGAAAGTTCCGGTGTTTGTTTCATTATTATTCCTCACGATAAATGGGTCATTGCTTTGGCAACATTCGAATCATTTGGATAAGTTATTTGCGCCATTTGTAGCATCCATTGAAGATGTTCTTCCCTACCTAGATAGCGCATTATGGTACCAATATGGGCTAACATGTCTAGATGACCATCCAAGTGTGGGCCCAAGTTATCCAATTGTTGTGCTGTTTGAGTCAATTTACCAGTTTTTATCAGTTCCAACATCGCCACTACCTCTCGGTAAACTTGGCGTTCATCCCAGGCATCCTTTGCTGGCCAAGGCCAAATCCTGCCATTATGTTGAGGTTTTGGGACATTAGCTGATGCGGCAATATTTTGGTTTTCAGAATGATTTGCATCTGGTATATCGGGCACATCTGGTGTAACAATCGGATTTTCAGGAGTGGAATCGCCCTGCGGGATTTCCGGTACATCTGGAGTAATATCTACTGAGTCGGGAATTTCTGGCACCTCGGGAGTGATTGCTGTTGTATGCTCGGGTTGTTCAACATCAGGAATTTCTGGCACTTCTGGGGTAGTGAGTGTCTCGGTGCTGACCGCAGCGGAGAATGGCAAATCAGGAGTTGGAATTTCTTCTTCGATTATTTGCGGTTGCATATTTTCAGAAGATGGTCCGACTGAGCCTGAAAGGTCTGCATTACTGTCACTATCTACGGTAAATAGTGAACCTTGCCCGGTATGGACTGGTTCAGCTACTTCATCAAGGGGATTACCAACCGGGACGACAAAATCTATTTCTTTTGAGGGAGCATCATCCTCAGACAATTCCACTTCTTGGGGCGTTTCATAATCTTGCACCTCAGAAAGGGTCGGCCCAGAACTAGAAATAAAATCAAACCCGGCATCTTGATTACTATCCTCGACTTCAAATTGGTCAACTTCTATTGTTACGTCTTCGAGAGATAAAACTGCTTCTACAGCGAAGTCGTCTTCTCCTTCATCGTCGGTTTCTTGATTAAGTAGAGTCGACATAATATCAGACTCTGTCGCTGAAGGAGTAGCCATAGGTTGGTCCCTTGCAGAGCGATCTAAGTTGTAATAACACAACTTACACTCTTTGGCTCCAATTGAGTTTGGAGTATTGCAATATGGGCAAATGTTTTGCTGGTCAGAAGTATCCTTCTTACGCCACCCAAACAAGTTACCCACCAAGATAAGGGCCAATGATAGAGTGTTTAAGTGATAGGGTTTCTCGGTCATAATATAATTCATTTGAATCAATACTATCATTTGGTGAAGGCAACTGGTAATGCCATGGCAAAGAAGGGTTCAGTTCGCAGGATGGATAATTCTCTGCCTAACTCTAATCTGGGTGCTATTGACCTATCTGATGAAATGCCTCACCAGTGGAAACGTGGACAAGAGCATTTTGACCGCTTCACTAAGTTAATTCGTATTGAATTAGATGATGAAACTGCTATGGTTGAAGAGCGTTGGAAAAAATGGAGTAAGCAACAGTTGGTTTCTGCCGGACTAGCTCTGTTTGAGCTATCAGCTCGCACCCAAGGACGGTTCTTTGGGGAACCAATCATTGTGTTTGAAGAATCTGGCCGTAACAGATTGCCTCAGCATCGGTTCTCACATGGTGATATTGTGTTGATTTCTCGTACTCGTCCGTGGGGCGAGAAAGTGTATGAGGGAATCGTTTTAGATCGAGGACCAACCAGAGTAAGAGTCGTAGTAAAAGATAAGCCAAAAGACATCAAAAAAGGAAGATGGAGATTGGATAAAGGGGCTAACCGTATTGCTCATGACCGCATGCATGAAGCACTTATTGCCTTCCATTCTACCGAATCTACCGGCGGCACCCCCTTACGAGATTTAATTCTGGGCTCACTTCACGACCCAGTAAGTTCGGCTGAAAGACCTCCCGAAATTAGTGGCAGAAGTAAAAAAACCAACCTTGGGAACTTATCATCACTAAATGAATCACAGCAATTAGCAGTAGAACAATCCATCAATTCGCGATTATCTCTAATTCAGGGACCGCCGGGAACCGGCAAGACATTTACCGCTATTCATCTGCTTAAGCGGCTTGCAGACATGGGAAAAGGTCCAATTTTAGCAAGTGCTGAATCAAATGTTGCAGTTGATAATTTACTCGAGGGTTTGATAGAAAACGGCGTCAATGCGATTAGAATTGGTAAGCCTGTCAAGGTAAGGGAAACACTACGAGATAGTACTTTAGACGCATTAATGGATCAACATCACCTGAAAGATGAAATTGAATATATTCGTGAGCAAAATGATGAACTAAGGAAGAGTTTGAATTCGCTTAAAGGTAAGGAAAAGGGAATGACTCATCGGGATATCAAAAATAATTTCAAAGATATACGCCGGTTAGAAGATGAGATTGTTACTTCATTGTTAGACAGTGCTGAAGTGATATGTGCCACTACAATTGGCGCTGGACACCGTATTCTCGGGGACCGTAAATTCCCTATTGTCTTGATTGATGAAGCAACACAAGCCAGCGAACCAAGTGCTTTAGTCCCAATTACTAGAGGGTGCAGACAACTGATTTTAGTCGGAGATCACAAACAGTTACCACCTACCGTGATAAGTGAAAAAGCCGAAAGTGGCGGTTTGAACCAATCATTGTTTGAACGATTAAACAAATGTGGCATCCCGGCTCATATGCTGACTACTCAATACCGAATGCACCCCGTGATAAGGGAATTTCCCAGCGCCAGATTTTATGACAATAAGTTAGATGATGGTTGCCAGCCTTCAGAAAGACCAACTCCAGCAGGGTTATTGTGGCCTGATTGGGATAATCCGTTAGCGTTTATTCCGGTTGACGGAGTTGAACAGCAAGATGAAGAGGGCAGCAGTAGGTCAAATTATGCAGAGGCTGCAAAGGTTTTAGCAATCGTCCAAGGCTTACTTGAACCTGGAGATTTGGCAACTCGAGATATTGGCGTCATCACTCCTTACAACGGCCAAGTAAGAGTTTTGGCTGATTTATTTGAACAGGCAGGGGGCAGAAATCAGGGAGATAGATATGAGGGCTTGGAAATCAAAAGCGTGGATGGTTATCAAGGCCGAGAAAAAGAAGTGATTGTATTTTCAACAGTAAGAGCTAACGACACTGGCGAGGTTGGATTCTTAAGTGATAGAAGAAGGTTAAATGTCGCATTATCTAGAGCCAAGCGAGGCCTTGTCATAATCGGTAACCCAACTACGCTGCGCCACAATAAAACCTGGAATTCTTGGCTTGAGTGGGTTGAGGAGCGTAATCTATTCGCTTGGCATCTTTCCCAGGATTAATGCGTAGATTGACAAAGTAAGCCCTCAAGGACATTACATGGCAGAGAGCCCAGTTAGTCTTCACCAAGGTGGCGGCACCCTTGCCCAAGTGGTGTTGGCCAGTGCTCCTGAAGGAATGCTCATCGCACCTGTGTGGAAAAGAATTGCTGGCTTTATGCTGGATGTATTGTTGATTTCTATCGTCTTGACATTTCTTACTGGAGGGCAACTAACGCTAAATCTGCTTAACTTTGAATTGATCAACGGTGGTGCTCAGTACATCTTATTTTTCTCCTCTAACTGGGTTATTTTACTAACATCTCACTGGCTGTATTGGAAATATACTGGCCGAGCTTACGGCCGCTCTCTAGGTCAAAGAGCATTCAGGATTGCGATTGTCCATGATGATGGCACCGCACTTGAAAAACATCATTGGAGTCCAAGAGCGGTATCTAAGCTAGTCTATTTATTGCCAATAATTGGCCCTCTATGGTTCGGTATGAGGGATGCCTTCAAAGCCCGCTCCAAGGATGATGAATATCGTACTGCTATAGATATTAAGAACCACACTGTTGCTGCTGTCGACTGGTCTTTACCGGTTGAAACTCGTAATAAATTACGATGAAAACTTTTAGACATCTATTTCAAGTATTACCGACTGTGCCATTCTAGAGGAGGGTTAGCATGACCGAAGAACATTTTACCAAGGCCTCGCCGATAGAATGTCGACTGATGTCTGTGGTTATGGAGATTGATGACGATGATGAAGATGTCATACAAGTCGCAGTAGACGTAGCAAATGAATCGGCGATTCCGGTTGGCGGTCTAGACATCTTTATCCAAACAAGTGATAACAAAAAGGTAGAATCCGAGGAAGGCATTAGTTCTCTTGGCCCGGGATTAACCAGAACTTTCAGTTTTGAATTCCCGCTACAATCTGGCAATTGGACTTTTATGCTAAGGTCTCCAACGATTGTTGCCGATTTAGGACCATACGAACATGATTTCACCTACCAAGCAAAAAAAGGCCGAGTGTTCAATAATGCGATTGGCAGTGGCATGTTTACTGACGCTTTTACCTCCGAATTCGGTGAATTTGGCAGTGTGGAAGAACGTGGTGTGATCGATGCTAATGAAATCAAACTCACCTCTTATTACGGCGAAAATGCCGAAGGCGGCTCTACTGCAATTTCAGTTGGAGACGCTGCAGAAGCACCCCCCGAGGACGCTGCAAGAACCCCGCCGTGGGAAAAATCTTCAGATATATTATCTGCACCTTTGGCACCAAAACCCGTTATTGAGGCCCCTGCTACTGTCGAGGAGAGTGCATCAAACAGCGACATCTTATCGTTTTCAAAGAACTTGGCTCCAGCAAAAGAAGAAGTGTCTAAACCAAACACTGCTGCCTCCCCTCCACCTTTGCCAACTCAGGCCAAAAGCCATGATAAGCCGATAGATAAACCGCCTAATATTCCTTCATCAGGGCCACCATCTGCTCCGCCATCTAGCCCACCAAGTGGGCCACCATCTACTCCACCTACTAGTCCACCTACTAGCCCACCTACTGCGCCTCCAACTGCTCCACCAACAGGGCCACCAACTGCCCCACCAAGTTCATCTCCAACTAGTC
>QXXX01000023.1:21900-27060 GCA_009887195.1 Candidatus Poseidoniales archaeon
ACTGCTCCACCAACAGGGCCACCAACTGCCCCACCAAGTTCATCTCCAACTAGTCCACCAAGTGGGCCGCCTTCTGGACCACCATCCAAATCTCCATCTGGACCGCCAAGCGGTCCACCATCAAAACCACCGTCAGGGCCGCCCAGTGGCCCACCCTCTGGACCGCCAAAATCGAAAAAGCCAACAAGGCCGCCAATGTAGGTGAAGTAATGACTGACGGATTTGTTATGGAATTATGTGGCAATAGAGCTGCTTGGCAGATTGTGCCGGAAAATGTTGAATCAATCGATTTAGAGTCCGTTGGAACTATAATTGAAAAAGCAGGATATGAAGTTGGTATTAGAACTAGATTATGCTGGACTTTTTCTGGGCCTTGTGATTTAACACTGTACCCAAGTGGAAAGTTATTAGTAAAAACTGAGAATAAAGAACTAGCTGCCGAGGTAGCAAAATTACATGTTGAAAAGTGGGCTAAGTCATAGTGGTGAATAACTTGAGTGAGATACCCCCCGCGGTTATTGCAAACCTATACTCTAACGGCGTTGTAGTATATCCCACCTCAACACTACCCGGACTTGGTTGCTTGCCAAACAGTGATGCCTTGGATAATCTGTATCGAATAAAGAACCGCCCCAGTTCTCAACCAGTAAGCTTGGGTGTAGCCTCTTTAACACAAGCAGAACTGTTAGTAAACGTACCTTCCATTGCTCATGAAATCCTTAATGCCTTTCCTAAAGGTAGCATCACCCTGATTCTTGATGCTAAAGAGGCTTTAGATATACGCCTGGGTGGCAACCGGGTTGCGGTTAGAGTATTGGCTGATAAGCGCGGCATTGCGCTGGTAAAAGCCATCGGACCAATT
The DNA here is from genome assembly GCA_009887195.1 of Candidatus Poseidoniales archaeon. Classification (GTDB taxonomy): domain Archaea; phylum Thermoplasmatota; class Poseidoniia; order Poseidoniales; family Poseidoniaceae; genus MGIIa-L1. Next base: position 22,763 of record QXXX01000023.1, read on the forward strand.
ACGGCCACTAGTGCAAATCATAGTGGCGTTGAACCTGTTTACGATACAACACTAGCCGCGAAGATACTAGGACTTGATGAGAAATCTATCATTGTCGGGGAATGCCCAGGAGGGGCACCAAGCACTATCTTATCACTCGAGAAATTAGACGGCAATTCAACCGATTATACGGTAACTATTATGAGAGAGGGCGTAGTACCTAGAAATGACGTGGAGACATGGATGAGGAATTAGCATTGAAGTATTGGAAAGATGCTGGCCATGTTGCCAGAAGAACTCTTGAAGCAATGAAAGAAAAAATTGTTCCTGGTGCAACATTACATGAGACTATTGAAGCAGCCGAAAGGTACATCCATAGGCACGGTGGAAAACCTGCATTTCCTGGAACAATTGCGGTAAATGATATTGCAGCACATTTCACAACCGATCACAATGTATCGCCTGTTGAAGATTGGGATGGCGACATGGTATTACAGAAGGGCGATTGCGTGAAAATAGATTACGGTGTACACATCAAAGGCCATATTGGAGATAATGCCTTAACTATCGAAGTAGGCAATACAAATAACCACACTGAACAAATAAAGGCGGCAAAAGAGGCTAGAGATGCCGCCATAGAAATGTTGCATCCCGGAACTCCATGGTACAAAGTAGGAGCTGCTGCGGCACAACCTTCAATTGATGCTGGGTTCCAACCGATTAGGAATTTATGTGGCCATCAACTAAAACCGTGGGAATTACATGCTGGTGTTTCTGTACCATCTTATGCATGTGGCCCTGATAACCGTGGATTCAAAGGAGTCGTAGAAGAAGGTGGCGTATACGCCATTGAGCCATTTAATACTACAGGCAGTAGCGGGATGATCAAAAATATTGGCCAACCAAATTCCTCAAACATTTATCGTTTAACTGGCATTACTACTTCACGAAAAGCTAGAGCAAAGGGTCAATTAAAACCGCTAGGAGCCCAGTTGGCGCGTAACTTAGAAGAACGCTATTCGACCTTACCATTTGCCGAACGCTGGGCTTTTCCAATGTTAGAAAAGCCATTTCCTGAAGCAGATGAAGCAAGCAGACAAAGCAAATGGAATGCACTTGTTAAGAAACTAATCAGTATCAGGTTCCTAGAGACATACCATGTTCTTGCTTGTGCTGATGGTGGCAACATATGTCAATTTGAACACACGGCTTATGTTACTGCTGGCGGTCCAGAAATATTAACAGTGGAATAAAATCATTAATCCTCTTATTTGTTGTAGAAAACGGGTTTTTCCTTTTTTTTATCCGTGACCAATATAAACTGTGAGTGCATCGGAAGATATGAACGGGCTGTTTGAGTTCTGTTGAGTGCATCCCATCCCCTCTGCGTTACTCTCACCCGTTCACCTCTTTTTCACTAGATACCAAATGTTATTTTTTGGCATTATACAAACCGTTTGCACCACTGACAGGGCAATCTCGTTTTATTGAACATTCGCGCAGTTGCGCGTTTTTTGCACTAATTTCCTACTTTGACCGGCACTATGGTTAAATATGGCGCCGGCGGTGGGAGGAATACACCCGGCTACGGGTATGGAGGACAAAAATATGAATAACGAAACAAGAAATGATGAAGCAGTAAGCCCGGTCATCGCAACTATCCTAATGGTTGCAATCACTGTGGTTCTAGCAGGTGTACTATACGTATGGGCTGCTAACCTAGCAGAAAGCAACACTGACGGTAGCCTAGAGCTATACACCTTTAGTGGCGCTGACGCACCTGGTGATGACGGCGGAGTAATAATGACAATGGATACTGGAAAAGACCTAGGTTGGGCTTCCATTACCATTAAAGCAAGCGTAAACGGTGCTGCATCCAGCACTGTCCCTGCATGTGATGGAGCTGTTGTAGAAGACTGCTGGTCATCTACTGATGCCGACACTGCATCGTGGAACTCTGGTGAAGCAATTACTGTTGATACCAGCTGCACAGGCGCATGCACTGTTACCATCAACGTATTGAACAGCAGAGAGGGAACAACCCTTGACACTACAATCGTTGACATCGAGTGAAGTTCACAAGATGAGTAACTAAATTATGAACTAATATATTCCGTGGAATATAACTGCCCCTCCGGAGGTTTCGGCCTCCGGGGGGGCTTTTTTTAATTTTAATTTCCTGACATTAATTCCCTTGTATCGGTATGCTGATCCCAGCGATTAGATTGACGCCCAAGCAGAATCCTAACTCTTGAGATAAATAAGTACTCAAAACCAGTAAATACGGTCCCTATAGTATTGATAAATGGCAATCTCATGCCGTTACGATTAGTTAGCCAGGCAACTAATACAGTTAATTCAAGAAAACCTAGACCTGCATGGAATAATGCTTCTTGACCAACCGGCATACCGCTGATGCTGACATATGTCCAACGAATGATAGCCGATATCCCGGCAGAGAATATGAGAAGGGGAGCAGTTAGATGTAGATACTTTTGATATCTAAATATCATTGAATACTTGCCGCTTTTGACCAACTTATTTTGTTTCGGGATAGTCATAAGCATGGCTTGTAGTCCTTGAGCACGACGTATTTTTTGGCGACGTTGCCCGTCGATTGTTGAGGGGGCAAAGTCAGTAAATTTCGCTTCTGAGTCAAATATAGTGCGTAAACCAGCAAAGCGGATTAGCGCAGTAATTTGTGCATCATCAGCATTAGCAGCAGTGTTCAACTTACTTGGACTAAAACTTCCATGTCGCCACATCATGCAGGAACCTTCCAAAAACGGCGTACTATCAATCTTAGATTCTCCTTGGCGAAGTTGTTCAAACAATTCTCGGTACTCCATCTCTCCGTTTAGTGAGGTTTTGCGCCTAGTACTGCTACCAACTGCCCCGATGGAGGAGTCAGCAAACCACCCGTGTAAGCGGATAATGGCCCCATCATCGATAAGCGCATCTGCGTCTGTCATTAACACAAGACCCTGATAATTTTGTTCTGCAAGGGTCTCTAATGCTAGTTTTACCGCACTTGTCTTACCCAACCTCTCAGGCATTACTATGAGTTGGGTTGTTGAGAAAGTACCTTCATTTCTAGAAAACCAATCATTCACTTTGACTACACTATCATCATCTGATGCAGAATCAATTACCAGCAGACTAGTCTCAAATGGATAGTTTCTCTTGAGATCGGACAATTTCTTGTCAATTACCAAAGACTCATTCCATATTGGCAGTAATATTGTTAGTTTTTCCCGGATAGGGTTAGTCGGGTAATCTAGAGTTAAGCGATTCCAGCGCTGTGTCTTCAATCGGTACAGCACCAGCGGGATTAGAACAAGTGAGGCTAGAACCACTTCAGCGATTACGCTAGCCAACAACATAATGTTCGCATTTGCGTGTGGAATATTACTTCTCCCTAGTTTTCATGTGTAAAACAATACATTTGACCACTATGCTATTGATACCGGCCCTGTAGGCATTGCTATGCGAAGAGTGCTGCATGTTGGACCGTGTAACACTCCAGGCGGCATGGCAAAAGTCATAGAAATCTTATCGCAAAATCCGCCAAATGGTTGGATTACCGAAATATTAGATTCTCATTCTAAGGGTAATGTTTTGACTAAATTATTAGCATGGCGTAAAGCTCAAACGTATCTAAAGAAACACGCTGGAGAATTTGATATCATTCACATTCACTCGGCAGCAGGATGGTCTTACAAGCGCAAGTTGAGTTTGGCGCGTATTGCACTAAAGCAGAAAACCCAGGTGGTATTTCATATTCACAGCGGACAATTTGGTCAATTCGCCAACCAAAGAAAGAACATTAAAGATGAATTGCAATCAGTAAATTTAGTTGTGCTATCTAATTATTGGCAGGAAAAATTGCAACCGATTATTGGTGATTGTTTGGTTATTGAAAATCCAATTGATCCAAAAATTACCACTGATGAAACTATTTTACGAAAACCAAAGCAATTGTTGTTACTTGGCAGGGCTGACCCAGTTAAAGGACATGGTTTTGCTTTTGACATTGCTAGACGCCTAGAAAAGGATGGATGGGAATTGCTTGCCACCGGCACCGAGCATAGTGAAGCAGGAATCAAAGGATTAGGCTGGGTTACTGAACAAGAAAAATTGCGCTTATTGCAAGAGAGTACGGCGATATTAATTCCTTCAAAATTTGAAGGCCAACCACTAGTAATGCTGGAAGCATTGGCGGCAGGTTGCCCAGTTATTGCTTCGGATAAAATTCCTGAATTGCCTTCTTGTGTCACATCAGTTACTCATGAAGACTTGGATGAATGGGTAAAAGCGGT